>JBKJRK010000371.1:0-3846 GCA_046593135.1 Tepidisphaeraceae bacterium
AGCTCGTCGGCGTCGCGCCCCTCAACTGCGACTCCGGCAACCGACGCGGCCAACGCCACATCCGCGGCGGACGCCACGACGTGCGGCTCACCTTTTACATGGGCGCCTTCAACGCGATCCGGCACAACCCCGTTTCAAGGCCTTCGCCGGGCGTCTCAAGGCTGCGGGCAAGCCGTTCAAGGTGATTATCACCGCCACCATGCGGAAGCTGCTGGTCATCCGCAACCAGATGGTCAAAACCAACACCCCGTGGAACTCCGAACTCGCGTTCAAATTCGATTGACATTTAACACAGCCGCTTCGTGGTCTCCGTGTTTATTTATCTGCCTACAGTTGCGAGATACTGCCTTGCTTCTTCTAGCGCTGCCGGCGTGCCGATTTCGTAGAACCGGTTCGTCACTTCATACCCGACCATCCGTCTTTCCGCGACCATGCGGGTGTACAGCTCGGCGAGATCGAACGGGCGATCCCCCGGCACTTCGGACAGCGCGGCGCGGGTGAGGATGCCGACGCCGTAGTCGATGTAATCCCTGTCCGGCGTCGTATTCCGCTTGTCGTATTTTAAGAGTGTGTGATTCTGGAAGACGACGTTGCTCTTATCCCACCGGTTGCCGTTGCGGAGGACGGTCATGAGGCCTTGCGCGCCGGACGCGTCGAAGAATCGCAGGACGGCGGGGTAGTCGATGTCCATGTACGAGTCGCCGTACATGACCCAGAAAACGTCGCCGAGCAGGCCGGCGGCTCGCTTGAGCGCGCCGCCGGTGCCCATGAGCTTTTCGCCGTCGAAGCTGTATTTCAGTTCCATGCCGTAGCGCGAGCCGTCGCCGCAGTGGGCTTCGACCATTTCGCCGCGATAGCCGAGGCACATGACAACCCGGCGGATGCCGTTGCGGTGCAGCAAGGCGAGCTGGTGGTCGATGAACGGCTTGCCGTCGATGTCGACGAGGGCCTTGGGGATTTTCTCCGTGATCGGCCGCAGGCGCGTGGCGAGGCCGCCGGCGAGAAGGGCGACGGGGATGGTGGAAATATCAAGCATCGGTTTCGGGGGCTGGCGTGTTGTAGTCGACGTCATCTTTGTAATCAGGAGAGCTCGCAAATTCGGGGTAATCGTCCGGCAGATTTTTGCGAGCCTGGGCGGCCAGTCGTTCGTAACCGTCTCGAATCTTGGCAAGGTCCGTGTCGTTCAACTCCTCGAGGTCGAGCAGTGCGTTATGCGCCCCTTTGGTGACCCGGATTAGTTCATCAAGCTTGATGTGCAGGGCGGCGGTGTCGCGGTTCTGGGTGCTTTGGATGAGAAAGACCATCAGAAACGTGATGATGGTCGTGCTGGTGTTGATGACCAGTTGCCACGTGTCGTTGAACGTGAAAATCGGCCCCGTGCAGGCCCAGACCACAATGACGAGTGCCGCCAGAACGAACGTAATCGGCCGGCCGGTGGCGTGCGAAGCCCAGCCGGCGAACCGGTCGAAGAAAGATCGTTTGTGCACGAGTTGTCCACCTTCCGAAATGGTTTTTGTCGAGCGTCCAGGCCCTGTCTAAAAATGTGTGGCACTGGCTAGCCCGTGATCCGTGCCTCGGAAAACACGGGCTGGCAGCCCGTGCCACGAAGTGGAATAAATTTCAGACAGGTCTTAAATCACAATTTTTGTCCCCTCGAAATCAAATCGGAACCGCACTTCGCGCAGGCCGGCCTGGGTGAGGGCGTGGCGGAGTTTGGTTTTGTCGTCGGCGTAGAACATGAGGAACCCGCCGCCGCCGGCGCCGATGAGCTTGCCGCCGAGGGCGCCGTTTTCCATGGCGAGTTGGTACCAGCGGTCGATGTCGGTGTTGCTCATGCCGCCGGAACGCTTTTTCTTGTGCTGCCAGTGGACGTTCATCAGCTCGCCGAACTTGTGGAGGTCGCCGACTTCGAGCGCTTCCTGGCTCTGGTAGCCGAGTTCTTTCACGAAGTGGAGATTGTCGGTCATCTCCTTGTCGCTCGTGCGGCTCTTGGCGTCCTGTTCTTTCAGGATGCTGCCAGCGGCGCGGCTGTAGCCGGTAAAGAACAGGAGCAGGTTGTCTTCGAGGTTGTAGAGCGTTTCGTTGTCGATCTTGAGCGGGGTCGCTTCGACGTGGCCGTTGGGGAGGAACTGGAAGCACGTTAAGCCGCCGTAGGCGGCGATGTACTGGTCCTGCTTGCCGATCGGTTCCTTGAGCATGTCGAGCTCGACGTGGCACGCCTGCTCGGCCAGCTCTTGCGGGTGGATGAGGCTCTTCTTGTGCGCGTGGAGCGCCTTCAGCAGCGCCGTGGTGAAGCTGCCGGACGAACCGAGGCCCGTGCCCGACGGGATGTCGGCCATGCTGGTGAGCTCGAGGTATTGGCCGTCGACGCCCACGAGCTTCATCGCTTCACGGATGATGGGGTGGCGCAGCTCCGACGCCGTCGGGACACGCTCGAGCTGCGAATACTTGACAATCAGGTCCGGGACGAAGGTCTGGTGGACGGTGATGTAGACGTATTTGTCGATCGCGGCGGCGATGAGGAAGCCGCTGTGTTTCTTGTAGTACGAGGGCAAATCGGTCCCGCCGCCGCCGAGTGAAATGCGGAGGGGGCTGCGCGTGATAATCATTCGTGAGGTTCTCCGAGGCCTGTAGGATAGCAGGCCGATGCGCGGCCGTGTAGTGCGGGAGCACGCGGGCAACTAAGTTGTGATGGCGGCGGTGTGAAACTGCGCAAGGTATACTGACACCGTGGAACCGCCGAACGCATCGCCTTCGCGCGCCAGATCGCTGCTTTACGCCATTCTGGCGCTGGGGCTGCTGATTCGATTGGGCTGGGGCCTCACGCGGCCGGCGGACGACGCGGCCATTAATTTGTTGCCCGATCAGCGCGGCTATCTCGACGCCGGGCGAAATTTACTTCATGGCGCAGGGCTGTGGTTCATCGACGACCGCTTCGGAGACCAGAAACTGTACGCCGTGCGGACGCCGGGCTATCCGGCGTTTATCGCCCTGTGCGGAGGATCCGTTCCGGCGGTGCGCGTCGCACAGGCGCTGATTGACACCTCAACAGCGCTGGCTGTTTTCTTACTGGCGCGGAGGCTCGTCCGCCGCGAGTGGGCTCCGCTACTCGCCGCCGCGCTCGTCGCGTTCAATCCATTCCTCGTTTACTTCTCCGCCCTGCTGCTGACGGAAACCCTTTACGCCGCGGTGCTGGCGTGGGCAACGGTGCTGTTGCTCAACCGACGGGGTTGGGCGTGGGGTGTGTTTTTGCTCGCTCTCGGCGTTCACGTCCGGCCATCGGGGATCGGGTTGTCCGCGGCGCTTGCATTTATCGCGACATGGGCGCGGGGGGCTTCGCCCCCTCTCCCTTTGGGAGAAGGTTGGGGTGAGGGGGGCCGGTCAGTAAAGTCGCGCAATTTGTTAGAGAACACGCCCTCACCCCAACCCTCTGCCAGAGGGAGAGGGAGAAAGAGGCATCTGTTCGCGAGAGCGATGTTCGCTTCGGCGTTGGGCATGGTCCTCACGATCGGCATGCTGCTCCCCTGGGCATGGCGGAATCATCACATGCTCGGGCAATGGGTCTGGTCGACGAGCAACGACGGCATCACCGCGTACGACGGGTTCCACCCTCACGCCACCGGCGCGAGCAACCAGAGTTTTCTGAAGCAGATGCCGTGGGTAAATGGAATGGGCGAGCTTGAACGCTCCGATTATTTCGCGGCCGAAGCCAGCCGCGCGATTCGCGACGATCCTGCCCGCGCGGCGCGTTTGGCTGTGGCGAAAATCGCGCGCACGTGGAGCCCCGTCCCGCTCAGCGAAGAATTTGACCGTCCACTGTACAAAACAGTTGCCTTGCTTTTCGCA
>JBKJRK010000391.1:0-2963 GCA_046593135.1 Tepidisphaeraceae bacterium
TGATGCCGGCGGCTTTCACGGTTCCGATGTCGCCGGTGGCGCGGAGCGTCATGTCGCGCGCGACGCCGCCTACGGTCAGCGTCCCGAGCGTGCCGACGTTGACGTCGGCCATGAAATCGCCCTTCACGGCAATCGATCCCGCCGACGGGGCGGAGATCTGGTCGCCGGTGGCGGTGTCGAGCCATTCGTTTGCCCGCAGCGACTTGATCGGTGCGGCCGAGAAAAAGCTGAGGTCTGCGGCATTGGCGAGTGTGACGGACAGCGAGCCCCCGGCGCCGACGCGGATCGAATGACCGCCGGTGGTGTTGCGGAGGGAGAGCTTCCCGAGCGATCCGCTGACGGCGAGGTCGCCCATCAGATCAGCCGACTTACCCACGATTGAGCGGAGCGACCCCGCGACCGTTACGCCCGTGAGGCTGATCGCGCCACTGATCGCGAGCGTTGATTTTTCTGTCGTACCGGTGACGGCGATTCGCACCGAGCCGTCCGCCAGCAGCGAGACGACTGCGCTACCCGGGCCTCGCAGCGCGACGGAGGCCGGCTTGCCGTTGTTCCCCGTGAACGTGGCCTTCGTCTTGCCGCCGACGGGCAATTCCGCCGTCGGCGCGTTGGCGTCGACGATCGTGCCGACCGCTTGCGCGTCGGCGAGCGTGACGTCGCCGGCCACGCCCGTGAGGTTGAGGAAGAACGCTTGGTTCGCTTCGCCGTCGACAAAATCGGAGAGGACTTCGACGGGCAGCGTCTTCGACGTTTCGCCCGGGTTGAACACGAGCGTGCCGGACGCCGGCGTGTAGTCGGTTCCGGCGACGGCGGTGCCGTCGGCGGTGGAGTAGGCGAGCTCGATCGCGGTGGCCGAGGCGCCGCTGAGCGTGATCGTAAAGACCGCCGGGGTGGTGCCGACGACCGGCTCGCCGATCGTCACGTCGCCGATCGTCAGGACCGGCGGCAGGGTCGGGATCACGTCGGTGGGCGGGGTGAACGCGGCGGCGGTGTTGCTGTAGCCGGACAGGCCGGCCGCACTCTCGGCACGCACGCGGTACTCGTACACCGACTGCGGCATCGCGGTGAAATCGCTGAACGTCGTCGAGGTGATGCCGACGGCGATCTCGGCGAACGAGTCGCCGGCGACGCGCCGCTCCACGCGATACGCCGTGGCCGCGCCGTTGGAGGAGGCGGTCCAAGAGAGGTCTACGCGCGTCGCCGCGACGGCGGTCGACGCGAGTCCCGTCGGCGGCGTGGGCGTCAGCACCGCCAGCGGCGGGGTCATCGCCGACGCCAACGGGCTGTACGGGGACAATCCCGTGTTGTTCTCGGCGCGGACGCGGTATTCGTACTGCGTATCGGGCAACGCGCCTTCGTCGAGATATTCCAGCGCCGTCACGCCGGCCGCGATCTCGTCGAAGTCGGCGGCGCCTGCGACGCGCCGCTCGACGCGGTAGCTCGTTGCGATCGGCGAGGCCGTCCAGAAGACCAGCGCGGCCGTTGGCGAGATGGCCGCCGCCGACACCGTCGCCGGCGCGGCCGGCGTCGTCCCGCGTGTGACCGACCCGGCCGCGGCGCCCGACAAGTTGCTCGACTGGTCCGCCGCGACGACCTGGTAAAAGTACGTTGCCCCCGGCAGCGCCGTCGAATCGACATAATCCGACGTGCCGAGCAGCCCCCCGCCGTTCAACACCGTGAACGGCCCGCCCGCGCCGTCGGCGCGCAAGACGCTGTACCCGGCAAGGTCGGGCTCGGCGTTGTCGTCCCAGTTCAGCACCACCCCGGCGGGCGAATCGCTCACGACGAGGTTCACCGGCGCCGCCGGGGGCGAGAGGTCGGTCGTGCGGACCGCGTCGGCCGCGGCCGCACTCGACTCGTTGCCCGAGGTGTCGACTGCCGTCACCTTGTAATACGACGTCGTTCCCACCGGCGCGAACAGGTCGTTGTAATGACTGCCCGCGAGCAGCGCGCCGGTGTTGAGCTTGTTCGAGCTGCCCGGGGTAAAGCCGGCGGTGGTGCCGCGGTACACGTTGTAGCCGCCAAGATTCGGCACGCCGCTGTCGGCCCAGTCCAGCGCAATTCCGCCGCCGAAATCGGTCGCGGTCAGGGTCGCCGGCGCGGCGGGCGCCGTGACGGGCTTGATGTTGCGAACAAGATAGATGTTGTCCTGGTAATCGTAGTTGATGCCGAGGTAGTCCATCCCCATGACGTAGGCGTCGGGGACGACTTTTCCGGCCGAATCCCGCACGACCCAGAAGCGGATGTGGTGCCCGTAATTGCCGCCGGGCTGTTCCTGCGGATTTCTGGCCGGGTCGCTCCACTCGCCGTCGACGCGGAATCCGAACGACGGGTTGGTGTCGCCGCCCTGCGTGGCCGGCTTGAACGCCGCCGCGGCGATTTGCGTCGAAGAGCCGTTGAGGTGCGGGAGGATGCTCTGCCCGTCGACGCCGGCGTGGGTGAAAATGTTGGTCGTGGTCGAGCTGGTCTGGTAGTGCCACTTCGCCACCGCCACGTTGCCCTGGCTGTGAAACGCCGCGAGCTGCACGACCTCTACCCCCGCCGCGGGGTCCGCCCGTTTCCAGTAACCCGAGAGCACTTCGTCGCCGATGCGATTGATCAAGCCGCCCTGGTTGAGGGATTCGCCTACGTTTGCGATGGTCGTGCCGTATCCGAAGATCGTCATGAACTCCTGGACGTCGGGCTCCAGATTATTCTCCGACTTGTTCTGCCAGTAGCCGACGAGCTTGACGACAGTCGCCGGTTCGTCGGCGTCGTTGCTGTTGACCGTGAGGGTGCCGGTCTTGATCCGCCCGCTGGTGGCGATGAACTGCACTTCGACGTCGATCGAACCCCCGGCGGGGATAACCGTCCCCGTCGCCGGCGGGTTCACGAGCGCGAAATTGCTCGAACTGCTGAGCACCAGCGACGAAATCGTGAGCGGGCCGTCGCCGCTGTTGTAAACGCGCGCCTTGGCGTGGTCG
>JBKJRK010000622.1:0-3749 GCA_046593135.1 Tepidisphaeraceae bacterium
GTCCGTGTACATTCCCATGACCTTCTTCTGCACCGCGTCGGCGTCGTCGGCGAGGAAGATTGCGTTGTTCAGCGACTTGCTCATTTTAAGCAGTTGGCCCGTTTCCGCCGAAGGCCCGCCGGTGCCGACGAGACGCCGGACGCGGCCCAGCTTCGGTTGAATGACCGGAAAGACACCGCCGGCCTTGACGTAATCCTTGTCCTCCGTGTGCGGGTCAACGCCGCAATACATTTGATCAAACCGGCGGGCGACTTCTCGACTAAGTTCAAGATGGGGCAACTGGTCTTCGCCCACCGGGACCATCACCGGGCGGAATGCCAGGATGTCGGCGCACTGGCCGACTGCGTAGAGCGGGAAACCGAACGGGTATTCGTCGCCCAGGCCCTTGTCGCGGATTTCGTCCTTGAGCGTCGGGTTCCGCATGATGCGGTTGAACGGGATGAGCATCGAAAATGAAAATGTCAGCTCGTCGATGGCCGGCACTTCACTCTGGATGAAGACGGTGGCCTTGTTGGGGTCGATGCCCGCGCCGAGGTAGTCGGTCGCGATATCCATCACGCTCTGGCGAATCTCGGCCGGCTTGTCGGCGCGGGTCGTGAACGCGTGTTTGTTGGCGATGATGAAGTAGCAGTCGTACTCGTCCTGCAGCGCCACGCGGTTTTCAACGCTGCCGACGTAATGGCCCAAATGCAGCTTGCCGGTCGGCGTGTCGCCGGTCAGGATACGAGGCTTGTCGCTCATGGCGGGTGTTATAGCCGCCGCGGGCAGATGATTCATCCGCGTTGAAGGAGTGCCTGCTTGAAAGACGCCCGTTACACCACTCTAGCCAATGTCCTCGTCCGCCATTCCACCCAGGTGAAGGCCGGCGACAAGGTCCTCATCGAAGCGTTCGACGTCCCGGCCGATTTCACGACGGAACTGGTCCGCGCCGTCGCCGGCGCCGGCGGCGTGCCGCTGGTGTCGACGTACCAGCAACCCGTCCTCCGCGCGTTATACCAAGCCGCCAGCGAGGAGCAGATGAAGCTGCTCGGCGAGGTCGAGCGGATGCGCATGAAAGCAGTCCAGGCCTACATCGGCGTGCGCGGGAGCCACAACGTTACTGAGATGGCGGACGTGCCGCCGGAGAAAATGGCGCTCTACGAGAAGCACTGGTGGAAGCCGGTGCATAGCGAGGTGCGCATCAAGGAAACCAATTGGGTCGTCCTCCGCTGGCCGACGCCCGCCATGGCCCAGGCGGCGGGGAAATCAACCGAAGCGTTCGAGGATTTTTACTTCGACGTGTGCGCCGGCGTCGATTACGTGGCGATGTCGGAGGCGCAAAAGCCGCTGGTCGAGTTGCTCACGCGGACGGAGCGCGTCCGTATCACCGGCCCCGGCACGGAACTCACGTTCAACAAGAAGGGGATCCCCGCCGTCGAATGTTCCGGCGAGCGCAACATCCCCGATGGCGAGTGTTTCACCTGCCCGGTCAAGGACAGCGTCAACGGCACGATCGCGTTCAACACCGAAACGCTCTACCGGGGCACGATCTTCAACAACATCAAGCTCACGTTCCAGAACGGCCGGATCACTACCGCCGCCGCCGATTCGCCGGCCAACTCGAAAAAGCTCAACGAAATCCTCGATGCCGACGAAGGGGCGCGCTACATCGGCGAGTGGTCGCTGGCGTTCAACCCCCTCATCACCACCCCCATGAAGGACATCCTCTTCGACGAAAAGATCGCCGGCTCCTTCCACCTCACCCCCGGCCAGGCGTATGAGGAAGCCGACAACGGCAACCGCAGCCAGATCCACTGGGACATGGTCATGATGCAGGACGCCGCCCACGGCGGGGGCGAGATCCACTTCGACGATGTGCTCGTGCGGAAGGACGGACTGTTCGTGATCGACTCGCTAACGGGCCTGAACCCGGACCGGATGGGGAAGAAGTAATTTCAATTCGCTTGCGTAGTAGCCGCAGGCGGGAGCCTGCGGGCTTGGTTCGCAGCCTGACGCACGTTTCCAATTCCATCCGCATCGCGATCCGATTACCGGATCTGAACGATTTCAACGGGCAGGTCGCCGTTCACGGCCGCAAACGGGGCCAGTCCTTCGGGCGTGCCAGGTTCATACGAGCGGAACTGGCCCGCGAGGTGCGCGACGATTTGCCCCGGCTTTCCGCCGTCGGCGCCCCGACGCTCGAATGTCACCAGGACGTCAACCGGTTGGAGGTGCGTGGCTTGGCCCTTCAGGAATAACCCGTTGGGCGAGTCGGCCTTCTCGCTGCTGTTCGACTTGAACCGCCACGACGCGCCTTCAATTTTTTTCGCGTCGCTGGTTGCGAGAGCACCGTCGGCGCCCTCCAGCTTCATTTTAAGATACAGCTCATTTCCCTCGTAGTTGCGCAACGCGCTCTTGGGCAGGTCGCTGAACAGTTCGGCGGTCATCTCGCCGTCGCGTTCGTGCAACAGCAGCCTGGTCGGCGGAAACAGCACGTCAATTCCGTCAATCGAGAGGGCGGCCGGTGCCGGTTTGGAGTCGGCCGGCCGGGTGGGCGGGGGGGCGATCACGGCGGCTGCGGGGGCCGGGTCGAGCGTGTCGGGTGTCGTCACCGACGCATCGGCAGGGAGCGATTGGGGAGTCGCCGTCGGCGGCGTGCGGGCCTCGCGCACCTGCTTCTCACACGCGCCCGCGCCCAGCGCCAACAGAACGGCCGCGACGCGTCCTCCGAGCAACCTTGAATGGTTAGGCATGCGGGTTAACCTCTTTCGCCTCGCGGCTTCGGACATAAATCCCGAGCCGCGATGAAAAGGGGGCGTTCCCAAGTATACCATCAGTTCATGGCCCGCGTCGTGACAATTCCGGCCGAGACGGACGTCCTTTGCGAAGGTTGCGGCTACGTCCTTAACGGCCTGCCGACGGGGGCGAACTGCCCGGAATGCGGCAAGCCGAGCGTCGAGAGCAGCCCCACACTCCGCCAGCCTCCGCTTTGGGAACAAGCCTGGGAACAAAGCGGCCGTCAAAAACGTCTCCGCGCCTTTTTCGCAACGACCGCTGACCTCTTGTTGACGCCTGCCCGGTTCTTCCGCACGCTTTCCATTCAGCCTTCGACCCGGGCGTCTTTCCGATTTGCCCAAATTCACTGGGCTTGCGCTGCCCTTCTGCTCGGAACGGCCACGTGGGCACACCTCAGTTGGTACATCGCCATGGGAGGCCGGCAATTTAGCACGACCGGCCGGGTTGCGTTCCTGCTTGCCGTCTGCGCCGCCACGTACGCGGCGCTCGATGGCACCACCCGCCTCGCCGGCTGGCTGACCAAGGTCGAAGCCGCCTACCGCGGCTTCCGCCTTCCGCTGGCGGTCGTCCGGCGGGGCCTGCACTACCATGCCGCCCACTACCTCCCGGTCGCCCTCATCGCCACGGCCACCGTCCTCGGATACCACTTGGGTCTGTCTAACGGTTGGATCGCACCCACTTCCGGCGCGACCTACCTCTACGTGCTCAGCGCCGAGGTGGTTATCGCCGCCGGCTACCTGTTCAACACCTACTGGACGGCAATGCGGAACCTGATGTACGCCAACCGTTGAAGTTCATCCGTCCCTCTACTGTGATTGGCGGCAACTGGTGGCGCGCCGCTCTAAATAGGAGGTCACGATTCTGAAACCCCGGGTTGCCGGTTAGCGACGGCCCGCAGGGCCGAGTTTGCCCCAGAGTGTTTCAGAATCGTGCGCCTCTATTTAGGTGCACTGTAGCTAGACGAAACTTGCTCG
>JBKJRK010000465.1:0-4158 GCA_046593135.1 Tepidisphaeraceae bacterium
CGGCTCGCCGAACACCGCCGCGAGCTTTGGAAGGTCGGCGGCGGCATCGGGCTTGACGGTGAAGCAATGGTGGCGGACGCCCAGGTGTGCCGCAACGGCCGCCGCGTACTTCGTTTCGTCATATCGCGGGTCGTCGAAGCCGATGGAAAACGTCTCGACGCGGTCGCCATCCCCTCCGACCGCATGAACCATGGCGGCGGTAACCACCGAGCTGTCGACGCCGCCGGATAGGAAGCAGCCAAGTGGAACATCGGAAACGAGCTGACTGGCAACAGCCTTCAACACCCCGGATCTCGTCTGCGCGACAGCATCGGCATTCCTCAACGGCGGCGGGCCCGGGTGAATCGCGGAGGGATAACCCAAGCCTTCACGTTTCTGAGGGTCGGGAGACCGCACGTCACACCACGCGGGTTGGATCTGCCGGACGCCCGCGTAAATACTGCTTCCGACGTTGGGGTAGCCCCACCGCAGGTAGTGGTCGAGCTGGTCGTGCGAGACGTCCCGGGCCAGCCACGGAATCGCACGAAGCGCGCCGAGCTCGGACGCAAACGCGGTTCGCCCTTCGCCTTCGGCCACGTACAACGGCTTTTGCCCCATGCGGTCTCGCGCGAGGAATAGCGAATTCTCGTTTTGGTCCCAGATCGCGACCGCAAACATGCCTGTGAGGCGCGAGAAACCGCTCACGCCCCACGCCGCGTACGCCGCCAGCAACACCTCCGTGTCGCAATTCGTCCGCCAGGCGTAGTCGGGTTTGAGATTTGAAATCTCAGATCTCAGTTCCTTGTAGTTGTAAATCTCACCGTTGAACGTGATCCACCGACCCTGCCCGTCCGTGAACGGCTGGTCGGCCCGGGGGTCCGGATCAATAATCGCGAGCCGGCGGTGGGCGAAGGCGACCTGCGGGCGGGCGGGGGAAATCTCGGTTTCGTGGTTGAACCACGTCCCCTCACCGTCCGGGCCGCGGTGGGCGATGGCGGCCGACATGCGCGCGAGGGTTTCGCGAGAGGTGCGGTACCGCTCGTCCCACGCCACAACTCCCGCGATGCCGCACATGCCGTAAAGTCCTCTCGGCCGAAAAGATCCGCCGTGGTACGAAACGGCTTCGTGGATTATAGAGGGCGGGCCGCGTTTTCCGTATCACGGGTTTCCAACCCGTGTCTTTCGTCTTGAAATAAGACGCGGGCTGGAAACCCGTGATACGCTTTGGACGCGGTGCGAACCGGGAGCGCATCCCGCCAGAAAGGATCCTTCGGCATGTCGTCACTTCGATTGTCAGTGGTATTCATTGCAACCCTCGCACTCGCCGTACCCGGTGCGCTGGCGCAGGATCCGAACGCCGCATCCCGCGTCGATCCCCCCACCTACTTCGACAAAGGCTCCTTCGCCCTCTCCGTTACCGGCGGCTATTACACCGAAATCGAATCGCCTTACTTCAAGCTGAATCCGTACACCGTCGCCGGGAGCTATTACGTGCTGGACACGTTCGCCCTGGGATTTGAATTAAGCGGGTACGTGCTGGACAACAAGGAAGGCGTCGACGACACCGGCGCCGGCGTCGCGAACCTGACCCTGCGCCATCACTTTTTCGAACGCGGTGAATTCAGCCTTTTCGGCGAGGTGGCGCTGGGACTCTTCTACGCCGACGACAAGTTCCCGCCCGGCGGGACGCACTTCAACTTCACCGAGCAGTTCGGCGTCGGCATGACGTATCGACTGCGGGAAGACGTCTTTCTCATCGGCGCCGCGCGGTACTTCCACATCTCCAACGCTTACCGCCACGGCGAAGACGAAAATCCGGGAGTCAACGCGGTAGGCGGTTACGTCGGGGTGCTGTTCACGTTCTGAACGAGGCGTTCTATCGCGGGCAAAATGCGAAACACAAATTAACACGAATCGGCACGAATCAACACGTGACCTTCCCCCAACCCAGTAGGCGCCCCCCGAGAAGGAGTCCGCAGATGGGTTATCGACGATACGCGAGGCAGCTCAAGGTGACCTTCCCCGTGCCTAGCGGAACTGCACTTTTCGTCCGTCGCCGCCCGCCCCCTCGTACCACCGCCCGGGCTTAAGCGTGATCTTCTTGAGCCCCGTGCTGGCACACGCGACGAGAATCTGTTGTTGCAGGCCGGCGAGGAGGAGGGTTTTCAACTGGTAGAGGTGGGACGAGCTGTCGACGATCACCGCCAGCGTGCCGCGGTTGAAGCTTTCCAGGGAGCAGTGGTCGTTCAGCAACTCGGGGACGAGCTGAGCCCAGCATTCGCCGATTTTGCCGAGCTTGGTGTGACGCTTCTGAACCGAGTTTTTGAAGAACGCGACCAGCGACGGCCCGATCAGCGCATCCACCGGCGCGGCCGAATGCTTCACCCGCGCGAGGCGGCGAAGGTCGGCGTCTTCAATCCGATTGTGGTGGGTTGAATGTGGATGGTCGAATCGAGTCATTTCATCTTGATGGTTGCAGGTTGAATGTGGATGGTTGAATCGTGACCTTCAACCCGCGCCTTCAACACACAACCGTCAACCCTCAACAATCCCTACTGCAAATTCACCGGCATGATCACGTAAAGAAAATCCGTCCCGCCCTTGAGCAGGCCGGGGCGGTTGGGGGCGGTCAGCTCGAGGCTGATTTCGTCGGTGTCGACCACGCGCAAAGCGTCAACCAGAAACTGCGGGTTGAAGCCGATCTCGACGTCAGTGCCTTCGTACTTGGCGGGGAAGTTGATCGTCGCCTCCCCGCTCTCCGGGCTGCGGCTGGTGAGCACAAGGCCTTTCTTGGTGAACTCCAGCCGCACGCCTTTGCTCTCCTCGGTCGTCAGCAGCGCGGCCCGGCGGATCGCGGAAAGGAAGTCGGCGGTGGCCGCGGACATTTTCTTGTCGGTGTCCTTGGGGATCACGTCCTCGTACGGCGGGAACTGGCCCTCGACGAGGTTGCTTGTTAGCGTCGCGCTGCTCGTGTGGACGATGATCTGGTTCTCGCGCACCTGGAAGCCGACCATTTCTTCGGGATCGTCGATCAGCTTGTCCATCATCTGCATCGCCTTGGCAGGGATGATGCACTTGGCGCCTTCCTTGGGAAGCTTGTCGGTGGCCAGGTCGCCCACCGCCATCGCGAGGCGGCGACCGTCGGTGCTGATGAGGCTGAGCTTCTTGCCCTTGGCGACCATCAGCACGCCGTTGATGGCGTAGCGCTGCGTTTCCTTTGCCGCGGCGAAAAGGGTCTGACCGATCAGGCGTTTGAGCAGCCCGCCGCTGACTTCAAAATTGGCTTCGCCTTCGAAGTCGGGGATCGGCGGGAAGTCGGAAGCTTTCTGCGTGAAGATCTTGAAGTGCGAATCCTGACCGCGGATGTGGGCAAAGGTCCCGCCCGCCCCGCCGTCTTTTTCGGCGGAGACTTCGATGGAGATCGTGTCGTCGACGCTTTCGCGGACGATGTCCCGGAGCTTGTCAGCCGGCACGAGCACCTCGCCGCCCTGCTCGATCTGCACCTGGTTGTCCGAATAACGGATCGCCACTTCGAGGTCGGTTGCGGCGACCGTGAGCCGGTCGTTTTCGGCCGTCAGTTTCACGCACTGGAGCACGGGCTTGGGCGTACGGGCGGCGACGACGTTCCCCGCGACGATCAACGCGTCGAGCAGGGCACCCCGGTTACAAATCACTTTCATGAAAGACCCTTCCGATGTCGGAACATTGCCAAAGACGTGCTTTCACGTCGAGCGGACTAATCTAACACTACTCTTCTAATCTATAAATCTAAAGGATCGTAGCAGTAGTAATAGGGGATGGCGCATTCTGGATAACTCCTGACCGGTCGATCCAATGTGAGGCGGGTGTTGAGGTTAGCTCGTTCCTTATCGGACGTAACCTGTGGATAACGTGTTACGGAACCTGGCGCGCCATGACCTCGATTCCCGGCTCGCCACGACACCCGCCGCCGGCGGCCCGACGCCCTGTCGGCTCAAGGGGGTACCGGGGTATGCGGCGCGACGGGACCATTCAGGTTATCCACGGCCTGCTCACGGCGCCTGGCGCAACGCACTTGGCTCCCTACACGCCGGTTCGAGATCGCTCGGCGTCTCGAATGCACCGCGCTACCGTAGCGGGTATCATCGTCCAAAATTCGCCCGCGCGAAAGACCGCTTCGCTCTTGCTGATTCGACCGGG
>JBKJRK010000598.1:0-12936 GCA_046593135.1 Tepidisphaeraceae bacterium
CACAATTGAGTTGTCCGCCGAAGTTGTCCCGAAACTGCGGGCACCCGCCCGGGCGCGGAGAAACAGGAGCGGCATCGGGTCGCTGAAGCGGTCGACGAACTCGGGGATAGTGGTGTCGGCGCCAGTAACGTCGTTGCCGTCGAGGTAATCGCCCGTCAGATTTCCTCCGACGGTACGCGTCGAAAGATTGGTCGCATCTCCATATGTGGGAATCTTCTTCGGCGTCGTGCCGAGGGCTCCGGGGCCATTACCGACCCACGCAGTTGAGTATTGAATTACTCCGGCGACGTTGCGTAGGCCGCCAAGCAACCCCAAAACTAGGTTTTCTGTTCCGGTAATATTATTGGCGTTGTCCAAGTCCGCCGACCCCGCAACTCCTCCTACGGCGATGACTGGCATGGTCCCACTCATCCCTGCGTTGAGCTGAAAATTCGACAGCGGCCCCGGGTACGCCTTGAAGTCGCCGTAATAGGCTTGGATTTGGGCGCCGATGCTGGTGATTTGTGCCTGCGTGTCGGCGGCGCGGGCTTTGTCGCGGACTTTGCCGACGAGCGGCACGAGAATGCCGATCAGAATCACGATGATCGAAATCACGACCAGGAGTTCGATCAGGGTGAACGCGGAGCGGGGAGCATTCAGTGATGATCGATGAGGGATGAGGGATGAGGGATGACGGGTCGGTTGGGTTTTCATGGACGCACTCGTTGTTTACGTTGCCTCGAACGTCGTCGGAAACCCCGGCCCTGCGGGCCGTCGCGAATCAAGGGAAGAGGAGTCGGTTTATTCGGACTGTTCCGCACTCATCACTCATCACTTTTGCCCGTCACTTTTTACCCGTCACTTCTTGCCCGTGTTACTGGTCATGCCTTGGATGAGGGTGATCATGGGCATGAACAAAGCGATG
This sequence comes from Tepidisphaeraceae bacterium, assembly GCA_046593135.1. Lineage (GTDB taxonomy): Bacteria > Planctomycetota > Phycisphaerae > Tepidisphaerales > Tepidisphaeraceae > JBKJRK01. The sequence goes on from JBKJRK010000598.1 coordinate 905, forward strand.
ACGATAAATCCGACGATGACGCCGAGGATGACGACCATGACGGGTTCGAGAATGCTGATGAGGGAGCCGACCAGGACGTCGACGTCGGAGTCGTAGTTGTCGGCGACCTTAATGAGCATTTTGTCGAGGTCGCCGGTTTCTTCGCCGACGTCGATCATGTTGACGACGATGGCGTCGCACACCTTGGTGGCGCGGAGGGGGTCGGCCATTGATTCGCCTTCGCGGATGGCGTCGTGCACCTTGAGCAGGGCGCGGGCGTAGACCTCGTTGCCGGCGGTCTCCTTGGTGATGTTGAGGGCGTCGAGAATCGGCACGCCGGCGGAAATCAATGTGCCGAGCGTGCGCGTGAAACGCGCGATGGCGGTCTTGCCGAGAATCGCGCCCAGGATCGGGATCTTGAGCTTGACGACGTCGACGGCGTACTTGCCGCCTTCGCTCATGCGGATGAGCTTAATCAGCCCCACCATCACGAACGGCGACGCCAGCACGTATATCCAGCCGTTCACCGGGGGCGCGAAGAACTCGCTGATGGACAAAAGGAGTTTGGTCGGGGGAGGCAGTTCGAGGTTGAAGTCTTCAAAAATGTCTTTGAACTTGGGGATCACGAAGATCATGATCATCGTGACGATGCCGACGGCGATGCTGATGACGACCGCCGGGTAGATCATCGCGCCGATGACCTTCTTTTTGAGCCGGGCGGCTTTTTCCATGAAGTCGGCGAGGCGCGAGAGGATGAGGTCGAGCACGCCGCCCGCCTCGCCGGCGTTGATCATGTTGACGTACAGCTTGTCGAACGCCTTGGGGTATTTGTTCATGGCGTCGGACAGCGTGCCGCCGCCCTCGACCTCGTCGGCCACGCCGCCCACGATGGCCTTCAGCAGGCCGGGCTTTTGCTGCTGTTCGAGAATCTGGAGCGAGCGAAGGATCGGCAGGCCGGCGTCCTGGAGGGTGGAGAGCTGGCGGGTAAAGCCGACGAGCTGTTTGCGCGGCACGCCGCCGATCGAAATCGGCATCTTGCGCGTCGGCGTGAGGGTCGCGTCTTCCTTCTTCTTGGAAACTTTCTTCTTCGCCGCCTTCTCGCGGACTTTGGTCGGGAAGTAGCCTTTCTGGCGAATCTTGGCGATCGCGTCCTGCGAGTCACTGGCGTCTACTTCGTCCTTAACCTCTTGGCCGGACGAGTTCATCGCTTCGAAGGCAAAGGTAGGCATGTTGTTACACTCCGCGCGGTTTCCACGCCCGTGGGGGCGCCTACAGAACGTTCCGTGGCCTTATTATTCGCACTGTCCACCGGAAGATAAAGGGCGGGAGGCATTCCAGCGACGTTTATGCGGCGCCTAGCGCCGTGCGCCTTTTCGTGTAGCCGGGAGCAAACTCGCCGGCTACACGAAAGTTTTTCTGCCCTAGACGCCGCCTGGGTAGCCGGGGACGGCGGGCAACGCGGTACGCGTGAACGCCGCTTTCACGTGCGCCTTGTTCATAAAAACAAGCACAAAAATCGGGTACAGCAGAACGGCCGCAATGCCAAAGTAGACGCCAACCTGCTGCCCGACGGCAACGGCACGCGCGTTGGGATCGTTCGCGATCGCGCGCTGCATGACCGGGTTCAGGAAGACAATCGTAACGACCGTATTCAGTAGACCGATGACGATGGCCACTACGGCATAGATCACCATCAACGACCGCCCCCACGGCTTAAGGCCCAACGCCCCAATGCTGCCGGCCATGAGCGCGACGGCGTTGATCAAGCCGACGACCGGAACAATGATTTGTACGAGCCATACGAATGTATTGCTGCGGATTTCGTCAAACATCGGATTGGGCAGGCCGGACTGCATCATGACCAGCCCAATCATCGCAAATCCGTTGCAGAGAAGCAGAATGGCGGCCCAGATGATCCCGATGATCGCCAGCACCGTGACAGAAGTCGGGCGAGGATTCGTAGGAACCCCGAAGTTGGGACTGGCGTAGTTTGGATATTGCGTCATAGGTACCCCTGCTGCCTAGGCCACTTAGTGCCGTGAATGCCCCTATTGTACCGCCGTCCGCGGAAGCGTAACCGCGGCTGCCGCCAAAATAAATCGCCGGTTCCGCTTGGAAACAAGGGAGTTGTGGCACTTAGTCTTGGGAATGCTGTCCAGACTCGATCAATTTTTGCAATGATCAGAATTCTCTTGCTCTGGGGCCGCTATCGGTAAGAATAGCGGTGGAGCGGGGCTTGCGGAGGTTGAATGAAAATGCGTTCGTGGACGGTACCGGCGGGCTTGGGAGCGTGGCTTGTCGTTTCGGCGGGAATTTCGCAGGCGGTCGTCAAGCATGCGGTAGATGACAGCACCGCCGTCGCCGGGCCGGCGCCGGAGGTTGTGGGACGTTGGAATACGAACGGACTCAGTAACGCCTCCGTTGTCGCCATCAGTCCGAATTACATTTTGACGGCGCGCCACCAAAACACGGGAGGCGTCGGCAGCGCGATCGAGTTTGGCGGCTCGCTTACGGGCGTGACCTACAAGGTCGCCGAAATCATCAACGTCGGTGCCGCCGACCTCCGCATCGCGCGCATCACGCTGGCGGACAACGTAACCCCGGCCAATCTCACACAATTCACGCCCGTCTATTCAGGCAGTGACGCAGCCCCGCTCGATTTCACGCTCGGCGGCTTCGGCAAGAGCCGCGGCGCCGACCTGACCGCCACCATCGGCGGCACGCACGGGTATCAGTGGCTCAATGAGGCCAACACCACCCTGCGTTTCGGCCGGAATCGAATCGACGGCCCCTTCAACGGAGCCGTTGACGGCCCCTATACCAACGACGTGTTGATCGCCGATTTTGACGGGTCCGGCGTTCTCGGCCCGAACGGCGCGATAACCTCAGAAGCAATCGCCGGCGAGTTCGACTCCGGCGGCGGTTGGTTCGTCGAAAACGGCGTGGGCAACTGGCAAGTCGCCGGCATCGTCCACGGCGTCGAACACTTCGGGAGCGCGTGGTTCGCCTCCAACACCAACGCGGCCATGGCCGACCCGGACGGAATGGACGCCATACGACTCAGCTCGTATCGCACGTTCATCAACAACAGCATTCCCGAGCCAACGGGTGGCGCCCTGTTGCTGGCTGCAGGCGCAATCGCGTCCGTGCGCCGCAAGCGTCGCTAACCTGTAACGACAAGCGTACCCCATCACCCGCTTTTCGATTCGCGGCGGCCCGCAGGGCCGGGGCGTTTTTTTTAAACCGCTCCCCCATCGCAAAAACTTCCACCCCCGCGTCCCAAGCGGTGTTCCATCACCCCCTCGAATGAACGTGCCCGACTCCCGCGCCGTATCCATTTCTGACGCGCGTGTCCTATTATGATGCCCGGCGGTAGAAACGGGTGTGGAAGAGGAGCGCGCGAATGATCACCCTGGCAACGGCAAACCCCGCCTCGCTCATCGCGTGGTCCGTAGCGATCCTACTGCTGCTCGTCGTGGGCATGGTGTGGGCGATCCGGCTCAAACGCCGGATGAATCAAGAGGACGCGCCAGCTCCGCCCTTGGGATTTACACTATCGGACCTGCGGCGGATGCACCGGGCGGGACAATTGACCGACGACGAATTCGCGAAAGCAAAGGACAAAATCGTCGACGCCGCCAAGAAAGCCGCTGAACGAATGCCGGTGCCCAGTGGGGTTGTTGCCCGCGATTCGCCCGACGCGATCCGGGCTCGTCGGGTCGTAAGGGACGCGCAGGAATCGGGAGAGGAATCAAACGACGAGCCGCATTCGACCGGCCCCCAATAACGCGAATCGCGGCGGACCACGCGGAATTGTCACGAATGGCCACAGACACGACCACGACTCGGGCCGCTTCTTTTTGCGTTTCTCCTTTGCCCGATCGCGCGGGTAAGATGGAGGTAACCGGCGGCCACCCCCGCCGGCGGTGCGGCACGCCCGGTAACCTAAAGCCCTGCCGCGGGAAAATGTGCGTGTTATTGCGGGTCGGCGGAGCCGGCACGGACGGAAACATCGACCTCGCAAACGAACCGTTCGGGTGCGCGTCAAGTCAGCCCCCGTTCCTGTTCGATAAAGCTGGCAGTGGCGGCCGATGTGCGTCGGGCACGCGCGGGTGAGAGATCCACGGCGAAGACGTCGCCGGTCGAAACCCGAAGCCGGTCGACGGCGTTGGCGGGGCACTTATTATCGGCCCCGCAGGATTACAGCGAGGGACGCGCGTGCGCCGCACGCCGGGTTTCTATCGCCCGGCCTCCGCACGTGTCTCCCGATCAGGAAAGGCGAGATTCTCGAGATGGCCAATAACAATCGCACCGGCAGTGGCGGAGGCACCGGCAACGGCGGCGGGCAACAACCCCCCGCCGGGCCAGGCGGCCCCAACACCCCGGGCCAGGCCGGCGGCACCGGCTTTCGGGGACGACGCATCACGACCTGCTCGTTCTGCGGCAAATCGTCCCGCGACGTCGGACCCATGGTCGAAGGGCCTTCCGACGTCTACATCTGCGCCAACTGCGTCGACCTCGCCCACAACATCATCCGCCAGGAAAAACGCAAACTCTCCACCGCCGCCCCGGCGTTCGGCTCCATCCCCAGCCCGCGCCAGATCAAGGAATTCCTGGACGGCTACGTCGTCGGCCAGCCCTACGCGAAAAAAGCGCTGTCGGTTTCCGTTCACAACCATTACAAGCGGCTCACCACCGAAACCGCGCAGGGCGAAGACCCCAAACCCGACGAAATTGAAATCGACAAGAGCAACGTGCTGCTGATCGGCCCCACCGGCTCCGGCAAAACCCTGCTCGCCAAGACCCTCGCCCGCGTGCTCAACGTGCCCTTCGCCATCGGCGACGCCACGACCCTCACCGAAGCCGGCTACGTGGGCGAAGACGTCGAGAACATTCTCCTCAAGCTGCTCCAAAGCGCCGACTACGACCTCGAAGCCGCCCAACGCGGGATCATCTACATCGACGAGATTGACAAGATCGGCAAGACCTCGGCCAACGTCTCGATCACGCGCGACGTGTCCGGCGAAGGCGTGCAGCAGGCGCTCCTGAAAATGCTCGAAGGCACCGTCGCCAACATCCCCCCGCAAGGCGGCCGCAAGCACCCCGAGCAGCAGTACATCCAGATGGACACGTCGCAGATCCTCTTCATTTGCGGCGGCACGTTTGTCGGCCTCGAAGACATCATCCGCAAACGCCTCGGCAAGCGGATGATCGGCTTCGGCAGCGAAACCACCCTCGCCGAGACGGCCCACGACCGCGCCAACATTCTGAGCCAGGCGCAGCCGGAGGACCTCGTCGAGTTCGGGATGATCCCCGAGTTCGTCGGCCGCCTGCCGGTCATCGCCACGCTGGAGCCGCTGGACGTGAAGACGTTGATCAACATCCTGACCCAGCCGAAAAACGCGATCGTGAAGCAGTACGCGAAGTTCTTCCGGATGGAAAGCAGCGAGCTCGAATTCACCCCCCGCGCCCTGGAATTGATCGCCGAGCGCGCCCTCAAGCGCGACACCGGCGCCCGCGCCTTGCGCGCCGTGTGCGAAGAAATCATGCTCGACCTGATGTACAAGCTCCCCGACGCCCAACGCGGCGGGAAATACGTCATCAACGAAGACGTGGTCCTCGGCCGCGTGAACCTCTTCGAGCTCCGCCCGGAACGGCGGAAAGAATCGGCTTGATGTCCCCTATCGAGTAAGCAAACGCAGTTCGCCGTTAACGAATCGCCGAGGGCGGTCTTGCAACAAGGCCGCCCTTTCCGTTTCGACGCCCCTCACTCCCGCGCGACGAAACGAGCAAGTGATACGGCTTCCGCTTTTGTTCTGCGCGCCAGGGGGCATGATGACGCTCCGGCAAGGAGGTCATTCATGCACGTCGAGTCCCGCCACACGCCCGAGCAGCTTCGCCGGCTTGCCCTGCACAAGGAGAAGGGTCGCGTCGCCGTCCGCCTGCTCGCGGTGGCGTCGGCGATAGAGGTCAAGACCGCTCCGCGGGTCGCGAAGGAACTGGGCGCCGCCCGACGCACGCCTGCGACGCGTGGCAGCGCTTGTGCCTCGACGCCGGGCGGGCCAAAACTGTCTGCGCCATGCCGTCGCTTCAAGATCGCAGGTGAAAAGCGGAAGCGGTGTGAGTCACGAATTACAGCCCGGCCGTGTCCAGATTTTCGGGGCAGTGCACGGCGGCGCCGTCGAAGAGGATCGTCTTGTCCTTGTGGAGATTTGTGATTGCCTTGAAGGGGTCGTGTTGTGTGAGGATCAAGCGGGAGCGGAAGCCGGGGGCGAGTTGGCCGATCTTGTCGGGGAATGCGAGGGTGGCGGCGCTGACGCCGGTGGCGCTGCGGAGGATCGAGGCGGCGGGCATGCCGGCGCGTTCCATGTGGACGAGCTCGTTGAGGAATCCGACGCCGTGGGGTACGCCGCAGGAACCGGCGTCGGAGCCGGCGACGATGGGGACGCCCATTTCGTGGGCCTTGCGGAGCATCTGTTGGTGGGATTCGATAATGCGCTTGAGGTGGCCGACGACCACGTCGTCCCAGCCGAGGTCGGCGGCACGGTCGATCTGGAGCTGGACGGGCGCGAAGGTCGGAACCCACGCGATTTGCCGGTCGCGCATGCGGGCGAGTTGGTCTTCGGTGATGAAGAAGCCGTGCTCGACGGTGTTCACGCCGCCCTCGATTGAGTTTTCCACGCCTTCGGTGCCGGAGGCGTGGGCGAACGTCTGCCGGCCGTGACTTCGGGCGGCTTCGACAAGCGCCCGCACTTCTTCCACCGGCATCTGCGGCGGCGCGGTGACCCGGCCTTCCTTAAAATTGATGATGCCGCTGACGAGCAGCTTGATCCGGTCCGCGCCCTCAGCCACGCGCGACGCCACGCACGCGGCCGGGCTGGTGTGGTCTTCGAGCGGCTGGCCCATGAACGCGCCGTAGCGGCCGCGGTGGTGGATCGCGGCGCCGGGGCTATCGATATACGGAATCGTAGCGCGCCGGCCCAGTTCGACTTCGGCCTCGCGCGCGAGCGTCAGGCCGACGCGGTGCTTGTCGCCGGCATCACGGACAGCGCCCACGCCGGTCTGGAGGATCTTCGGCCAGCGGTTGCGGCCGTGGACGAGGAGTTGGTCGGGGTGCCCTTCGAGGTACCGCTCCCGCTCCTTGAAGCATACCGGCGCGCCGGCGAGGAACAGGTGGGCGTGGGCTTCGATCAGGCACGGGAGCGCCGTGAAATCAAGAAGTACCGCGTCGGGTTCATTTTGCCCCGCCGCGATCACATCTCGACCCGGCCGGCTGCCGCTCGTTCCGACGAAACGGATCGTGTCGGCATCCAATACAAGGTCGGCGTCGCGGATCGCGTGGTCGGACACGCCGTCGAACAGTTGCCCGACGCGCAGCCAGACCGGCCGCTCTTTCGACCGAAGCATGAGGTCATCGAAAATCGGAATTGGAGGGGTCGCCATAATTGGAGAATGCATGAAGGTTATGTGGGGCAGGCATTCTTGCCTGCCTCGCGGCACCGCCGCGATTTTTGTGGCCATCGATCGGGCTTGCGGCCCGAGGCAGGCAGGAATGCCTGCCCCACATGAGCTATCTATTCATCGTGCCCGCTGAACATCTCGATGATCTTGCCGGCTTGGCGGAAGCCGGCTTCTTCCTGCGTTTCGCCGTCGGTCGGGCGGCCGGCTTCGAGGGCCGCTTCGATGCCTTTGACGTGGAAGTCTTCGGGGTCGAGCAGGTGGAGGTTCTTTTCCGGGTTCCCGAGCACAAAATCCAGCCCGGCTTCAACTGCCAGCGTCAGATAGGCGCTTTCGACGCTTTCGCGCATCCCTTTGGGCATCCCGAACGAAAAATTTGTCAGCCCGACCGAAAGATGAACGCCGGCGAGGTCGGGGTTGGCGCGGATGAGCCGCATCGCGTCGAGGCCCATGTTCACCAGGCCGTAAGTATCGGCGCCGACCGGGGCGAGGCCGGGGTCGAGGACCACTTGGTCGTTCGTCCGCCCGGCTTTTTCGCGGAGGAGGTGAACGAGTTGCCGGGCCGCGCCGTAGACGTCGTCGGCCGACAGGCACTGGGCCCCGCCGCCCTCGACGAATTTTTCCGACGCCATGCCGATGACCATCGTGTCGTAGCCGCGGACGAGTTCGAGCATCTCGTCGAGCTGGGTCCGCGACGCCGCGACGGAGTTGAGAATCGGCCGGCCGCTCTTTTTGACGTCGTAGAGCTTGAGGCAACGCTTGTGGAATTCGATGCCGGGGTTGTCGAACGCGATGGGCACGCTCGTGACTTCCTGGATCGCGGGGATCAGGTCGGGCAGAAGGTCGTACATGTCCTGCGGCGTCACGCGCATCGACTGCGTGCCGTCGATGTTGAGCGTGATGTAATCGGCGCCGAGGTCAGCCTGGAGCTTGGCGAGCTTTTGATACCCCGCGATGTCGCGGTCGTTCCACGCCCGGGCGGCGCGGGCGAACGAGTGGTTGATCAACTCGCCGATCAGCTTAAACGGACGACGATTCGACGCCGACGGTTGACTCCCCTGCACGGCTGGTTGATGGGCTACGGACATCGGGTTTCCTCTCGCTTTCAGACGGGGTTAACGGTTCGGGCGTCGGATTCTGCGGACGCTGCGGTGAGACCGCCGTAGCTGCGACGCCTGCGTCGCTTCTTGCAGATAGCGCGGCTGGCACGTGAGGCGACGCAGGCGTCGCAGCTACAGAGCCGGGAATAGTTGTCGCCGGCGTTACGCCTGCACGTTGCCCTCCGCACGCGTGACGCGGGTCGGGGCGTTTGGCGGTGTGGTCCTTGCCGAGGAACGCGTTTCCCCAACTCGACGTGCCGCGAAGCGACTCGTCCTGGATAACCGGGGCGTGGACGAGCAGGTCTTGCTCGCAGCCCTCATATTTCATGCGATCGTACGCGCGGGCCCAGATGCACTCGAAGTCGAAAACCTCACACTTGCCGTCGCGCGTGCCGCCACACGGGCCGTTTCGCTGATTTTTGGCGCACTGCGATTCGGGGCACAGGTATCCGATGTCCGGGAGTGAGCAGTCGCCGCAGTCTTTGCAACTGAACATGGCGGCCTTGCTCGCGTGCTCGAGAACGCGGAGCGACCGGGGGCCTTGCGACGGGTCTTTCGAGTGGGAGTAGATCCATCGGCCCACCTTGTAGAGCGGCTTGCCCGGCGTGAAGACGGCGTCGTGAATTCGTTTGCTCAGGCGATAGGTAATGGAAACGTTGCGGGTCGGTTTCCGCTTTTTGAGCGATTCCGCGTACGCCGGCTCAAGCTGCGACGGGTCGGCAAGGTCGGTCCGGGGGTCTTGGGCGTAGTAGAAGAACTCGTCCTGAACCGGGTATTGGATGTCGCGGGCGAACTGTTTCCAGTCGTCTTTTGCGAAGGTCGCTTCGATGTCGAGGATCGCGCCGACGTCTTCGATCTTGTGTACGCCGCCAAGGTATCCGCCGGCGAAACCCAGGCCGCGGAAGATCGCCAGTTGCTTGGCCGCGAGTTCCTTGAACCACGACGCGCCTTTGTCGCCGTCCCTGGCGTGAATCTCGCACTGCTCGAAAAGTGAATCGCTGATGACGACGCCGGGGATGGTTCGCTTGCGGAAAAAACGGGCCACGGACGCCGTGAGAAGGAACACGTTGCCGATCAGCGGCACGTGGCCCATCCCGCGGTTACGCATGTAGCACTGCATCTCGTGCCACTTGCGCGAGTCGTAGCCGATCTGGCCGATGATAAACTTCGCGCCCTGCTCGACCTTTTTTTCGAGCTTCAGGAGCTGCGGAACGACTTCATTTTCGAGCCGCTTGAAGTTGGTGGCGACGGCGCCGGCGAAAAAGTCGGTTGCGCCGATCGTTTGCGCCTCGCCGCTCTTGTTTACTTTGGTCGGCCGTGCCAAACCCCGGTTCATCTCGTCGAGCATTGTGAGCAGGCCGACGGAATCGATGTCGAACACCGGCTTGCCGCGCCCGTGGTAGCCGGCGGCGGGGTAGTCGCCGCTGAGGGCGAGGATGTTGTGAAATCCTTCGCTGGCCAGTTCCCAAGCTGCACTTTCCAACCCGTTGCGGTTAAAGTCCTTGCAGGATAGGTGGATGAGCACTTCCTTGCCGGCGTACAGGATTGGCTTGCCGAGCGCCATCGGGCTAAGCTGCGGATTGCCGCCGGCGTTATCAGTGATGGAGACCCAGTCGATTCGATTCTCGTGGACCAACTGCGTGGCGAATGTCCGGGCGTGGACCGCCTGCTCGTCGGCCATTGTGCCCCGCGTGGTGACAAGCTCCACTCCGAGCAAGAATCGGTTGGAATCGGCGAGTTTTTGGCGGAGAGTGTCCATTGCAGATACGTTAGCCGGGTAGAAATAGCACGCATTTCGTGCCCGTCGTGAAGATTGTATACAAAATGCTCGTGAAATGCTCTTGTGTTTGTTAATATGTGGCGGATGCGGCTCGGCGGGGCAGCTCACTCGGTCCCCGCCTGGCGTCCTCAAACTGTCATAACTGTCTAACCCAGTAAAGGAAACGACATGCGGCCGGAACAGTGGAACACGTACAAGCGGGCAGCCCGCCTCGAAAAGCTCGACAAGATCCCCATGGCCATGATCGTGGACAGCCCGTGGATTCCGGGCCACCTCGGGATCAAGCACATGGATTATTACCTGAATCCCGATCTGTGGTTCGAATCGAACCTCAAGATCATGCAGGAGTTCCCGGACATCATCTTCGTCCCCTCCTGGTGGATGGAGTACGGAATGGCGGCCGAGCCGTCAATCCTGGGGGCGAAGATCAAGTTCTGGGAAGACAACACCCCCAGCGAATATCACACGCTCTATCGCCTGGAAGACATCGCCGAGTTCCCGGAATACGAGGTCGAAGCCGACGCCTTCGCCGCGATGACTCTGCACCGCTACAAGATGCATAAGCAGCAGATTCTCGATCACGGCTACATCCTGCCGTTCGTCACCGCGCGCGGCCCGCTCTGCACCGCCGGCTTTGTCCGCAGCACGACGAATCTCATGGTTGAGATCGTCGAGAACCCCGAGGGCTCTCACAAGCTCATCGACCTCTGCACCAACGTCATCATCGACTGGCTCAAGGCCCAGCACAAAGTGCTCGGCGACACCGTCGAAGGCATATTCGTCCTCGATGACATCGTCGGATTCATCAACGAAGAGCACTACCAGGAATTCGCGCACCCATACCTCAAGCGCATTTGCGACGCGTTCCCCAAAGATTGGGTGAAGCTCTATCACAACGATGCCGAAGTTGACGCGTGCCTCGACCACTTGCCCGATGCCGGGTTCAACGTGCTGAATTGGGGGAAGCAGAAAGATATTCGTGAAGTGAAGGAGCGCGTTGGCAATCGCATGTGCCTCATGGGTAACGTCAACCCGCTGGAAATCGGCGTTCGCGGCACGGCTGAAGAAGTGAAAGAAGCGACGCTCGAAGTCCTGGAAGGCGGCACGGAGCCCGACGGCAAAGGCATGATCCTCTCCGTCGGCGGCGGCACGAGCCCGGGGATGCCAAAACGAAACATCGTCGCGATGCTCGAAGCGCTTGAGCAGTTCAACGGCAAGCGATTGGCTCAAGTTTGAAGTTCGTAGCATGGGCGTCTCGCCCATGCATCTGAAAAAATGCATGGGCGAGACGCCTATGCTACGGAGAAGACGATGCCCGATTACGCATTGATGAACCAGAATCTCTACGAAGGTAAGGCCAAAGAAGTCGAGCAGATGACGAAGGACGCGCTTGCCGACGGGCGTCACTTCTCGGAGGTGCTGGCTGACGGATTGATCGCGGGAATGAGCGTCGTCGGAGAAGACTTCAAGCATAACATTCTGTATGTGCCGGAAGTGCTGATCGCGGCCCGCGCGATGAAAGCGGGCATGGCGGTCTTGAAGCCGTTGCTCAGCGCGAAAGACAGTGGCTCGGAGCCGATCGGCACGCTGGTCATGGGCACCGTGCGCGGCGACCTGCACGACATTGGCAAGAATCTCGTCTGCATGATGGCCGAGGGCGCGGGATTTGAAGTGCATGAGATCGGCGTCGACCAGAGCGTCGAGAAGTTCATGGC
>JBKJRK010000052.1:0-7045 GCA_046593135.1 Tepidisphaeraceae bacterium
AGCTCGACCTGCAGCATCGCCATTTGCTCGTTCAGCCCGAGCGGCTGCCCGCGCAGCGGCGCGATGGCGTCGCCCGCCGCCCGCACGTCGCCGAGTTCCAGCAGCGAATCCGCGAGCAGCAGCCGCGACGACCGCTCCAGCCCCGGCAGCGCCTCCGACGGTTGCGCCAACACCGCTCGGCCGAGCGTCGCGGAATCCTGCCAGCGTTTTTGTTTGTGCCGCAATACCGCGAGGTGATGCAGCCCCAGCAGCTTCGGCGTTCGCGACAGCGAAAACGCCTTCAACCCTTCGTCGATCCGTTTTTCCGCCTCCTCGAACTGCCCCGCCGCGATTAACTCCGACGACGGCGCCAAAAGCCGCGAGTTCTTCGCGCTCGTGAAACTCAGGAAGAGCCACAGCCCGAATACGACCGACAGCCCGATCGTGCCGTCATAACCTTTAACCCAAAACGGCATCACCACCACTGAAGCCGCCCCCGCGACAAGCAGCAGGGAGCGCACGATGCGCCCGACGGTCACGTCGCGTCGGTAACGGTGAATAGCGGCTTGGGTGGAGAGCATGGGGATCAGTAGTCCGTAGTCCGTAGTCCGTAGTCCGTAGCGGTCGGAGTAGTTCGGTTGTCGGTCATTAGGATTAGTGATTCGTATTCATTTAGCCTGCCGTCCTGTGGCGTCTACTTTTATCTATCCCAGCGCTCCGGCGGGCGCGAGGGTTGGGGAATACTTCTCTGCGATGGGGGTCACTTCGACGTATCGCCGAACGAGTTCGGTTGGCGGGGCGAGCAGTGTCGCGCGGGCCCAGGCTTCGCGCGCTTCGGCTTCTCGGCCGCGGAGGTCGTAGGCCCGGCTCACGAGCGCGTACGCGTCGCCGAGCCGGTGGCCCAGTTGGTCTCGCAAAGCCGGCAGGTTGGTTTTGAACAGGTCAATTGCTTCGTCGGGATGACCGGTCTTCACGTCGCGATAAATCTCAACGAGCGCCAAACCCGCCGACCCGCCTTGAACCTGGAGCCGGCGGAGTTCGCTGATCGCCCGGTCGGCGTCGAACAGGTGGTCCTCGCGCAGCATCGCCATCGCCCGACCGACCCGCACGCCGAACGCGGTGCCGGGGTCGATGAGCCCGTGATCCAGCAAATGATTCTGCACCGCGATCGCGTCGTTGAAACGGTGATACCGCGCCAAGACTGACGCCAGGTAAATCAGCGCTTGGCTCCGCACCACGTGGCTCGGCGACGGCTGGGACAATATCTGCTCCAGCACGAGCCCCGCCTGCGGCCACCGCCGGAGCTGAACCAGTTCCCCCGCCGCCTCGACCATGGCTTGGGCCGTCCGATGCCGCCGAACCGTCGCGACGGCCAGCGCCCCCATGCCCACGACCACCCCGATCATGACCAGCGCCGACAACACCCGCACCGCATTCCGCTCGATTTCCGTGCCGGCCACCAGTAGCGCCGCCATCAACAGCGCCAAGACAATCCCACCCGCCCCGTAACCCAACCACCCCGCGCGCGGCCGCGGCACGCTGGTTTCCAGCAGGCGGGGAACGTCGAGAAAGGTCGGAACATCCAATTGTGTCACGGCAGCGAGATTCTAGGGAGGCCGGTGTCGATTGGAAGGGCGTGGGAAGCCGTATTGTCCTTGTTCGTGATATTCTTCCGGAATGAGCCTTACCCCGGCTTCCGCCGCCGCCGGGCTTCCCGTAACCAACCCGAACATAAAGCGTGCCTCGCCGCCGCTCCCCCCGCCATAAACTACTGTGCGGATACCCTCGCCGCACGCCGGGTGCCACTGAGCATCGGCCGAACCTTGACGTTACGGCCGAGGTGAACGACGATTCTGTCGACGGAGATTCCTTTTGTAGAAGTTCTGATAGACCTTCTCTTAAGAGTCGATTCTCCGTTGCTTCCGGATCGTGTGTGGCACACCCCGCACGACTATTCAGGGCGGCACGGAGGACGACGTATGCTCGAAGCGCTCGGGAAGTTGATCGGCCGCCGCGAACCCCGCAATGGCGAGGTCCCCGGCCTGTCCGATGAGATGGCGCGGTACGTGTCGTCGTCTTACCCTCACAACCATTCGTACCGCATCCGCGACGGCCGGGCCGTACCGGCGCGGCAGCTACGGGAGCGGAGCCGGGCGATCGCGGCGCTGTATCCCGAGCCGATGACGAGCCTGCTCGACGCCAGTTGCTGCAAAGGCTATTTCGTGCTTGACGCCGCAAGCCGGCCGGGGTGTTCGCGTGCGATGGGGATCGACGTGTTTGCGTATGACGTGGAAGTCTGCCGGGCCGTCGCACAGGCGACTCAGGGTCCGGCACCCCGTTTCGAGTGCTTGCAACTGCACGAAACCGCCGACCGGATCGGCGAATTCGGCGGGGCATTCCAGACGGTACTGCTGATCAACTGCTATCAATACATTTACTTTGGAAGCGACCGCGGCGCCGGGTATCTGGACCACGACCGAATCTTCTCCTACCTCGACCGGATCAGTTCCCGCTGTGTGATTTTCAGCAACCGGACGGAGGTGCGCGACTGTCAGAACGCCGCCCAAGTGGCCGCGTCCGGCTCGGCGGCGGAGGCGTATACGACGGAGCGGATTCTCGCCGCCGCGTCGCGTAAGTTTACCGTTTTCCGCGTCTCGTCGCTCGGCCGCTACCCGCTGTGGCTCATGGTGAAAGTCTGATGCGGAATCGCGATTCCGCCGCGAAGAACAGGAAAGTTGAATTCGCTTCAACGGTCGGCCTTGAGGATTACTTCAACAACTCGTCGGCCGGCAATTCATCGAAGCGGCGACTGGGCGTTTTCCCGCGAAGCCTCGCGTCGGCAAAATCAAGGATCGCGGTCCAGTCGTCTTCGCTCAAGGAATGCCCGCCGGGCCGGAAGTGGATGCCCAGGTTTTCGGGCGCTCCAAGAAACTTGTAGACCGGTTGCGACGCGACGTACGACACTTTCAGCGCCGCGCCATTCGCATACGGGTCGTCCAACGCGTCCGCGGCGATGAAAGCGCGAGGCGCGACGAGCGAAATGAGCCAGTTCTGATCGAAAGGAAGTTTCTCCACTTGGCCGGCAAACGATGACAGGCGTGGCGAGCACCATTGCGGGAAATTCTTTGTCAGCTCTTCCAAACCCTCCTTCCCGCCGCGGAGTTTCCCGTTGATTCGGAAGGCGCCCGTGCCCGCACATCCCGATCCCGCCGGCGCCACGAGCGCAAACCGATCGTCGAACGCGCCGGCAATCAGTGTCGTCTTGCCGAGCCGGGAATGGCCGACGCCGATCAGCTTCGATTTGTCGGCGAACGGCTGTTGTTCGAGGTAGTCCGCAACGCGCGACATGCCCCAGGCCCAGGCGCGAAGGTCTGCCCAGTCGGCATCCGGATAATTCTTGAAAAAGCCCGAGTCGCGGTACGCCGGCTGATCGAGTCCGAACTGCTGGTAATGAAACGCGGCGACCGCGTACCCGCGCCTCAGGGGCTCGGCGAACAGCTTGGCGGCGTTTTCCGGTTCCGCCAGTAGAGCAAACGTCTTCTGCCGCTCGATCGAGCGCGTCGTGGGTTGCGTGCCGGCATTCGCGCTCAGTGCCGTAGGGAAATGCCGCAGCTTCGTCCCGGGCGTGGGATGAAACGTCGGATGCACGATCGTCGCGGTCGGCCCGCGTTCATTCGCCGGCTTGAAGACGGCCAGTTCAAACGTCAGCTTTTGTTCCGGCCCAAAACGCACGCGCACCAGCTCGAACACAACCGTGCCGTCGACCAGCTTCTTCGACTCCACGACCTCGCCCGTCACGTTTCCAGGCGCCGCGGGCGCGTGGCCGAGAAAGTAGTATTCGAGAACTGCCTTCATCTCTTCGCGGCGCTGCTGCCATTGTTGCGGCGTCGCGACCCGTTCGCCGGAATTCAAAATCATCGGGTCGGGCATTTCATTGCGAACCGGTAAACCCGCCGCCTCCGGCATCGGCGCGGCCGGGGCTGCTGCAAAAGTTATCGAGAATGGCGAGAGGACGAGCAGGACGCACGTCAGCGATAGTGTTCGGTCGAGCATGATCGAATGGTAACGGTTGATCGTGCGCCGGTCAGCCGACGGCTTCCTTCAGCACCCGGCCAAAGGTTTCGCGCCAGTAGGCTTCGGCTTTCTCTTTGCGAAGCGAAAGGAAGCGGAGCGTGCCTTCGTCGCCACGGATGTTGGCCGCGTCCGGACGGGGGTCGAGCGCGACGGGAACCTTGATCACCCTCCCGCGGCGCAGAACCGAAAAATGGACCGTCTGCCCGGGGGGCACGGTGCGGACGGCCTCGGTGAATTCCAGTTGCCCCACGAACTGCACGTCCGGCTTCTCCGCCATGGCGAGAATGACGTCGCCGTCGCGGAGCAAACGGTTACCGATAAAACCGGGGATGCGCTCGACGATGACGACGCCGGACCGTGGCAGCGACAAGCCGTTTGGGTTGTCCTTGGGCGGGACGAGTTCCAGATTGATTGTGCAAGAGTGCATCTTGACACCAAGAAACCCGTTGCTGCGGTCGGCGTCGTACGGCTCGCCGGCAAGGTAGACGTGCGTGACGATCTGCCGCAACACCGCCGCTTGAGACGGGAGCAAAGGGCGACTCTGCTCGACAAGCCTCAGAAGGACCGGAAGCGAGTCGCGGCCGAGGCTCGTGAGCGTTGCCAGAGCCGCGTCGCGGACGGCGGCGTCGCTGTCGCCAAGGTCGGCAAACGCGCGGCGCATGTCCGACACGGCGGCGGCCGATAGAGGCGTCGAGACGGGCGCAGGATCCCGATCGTCGGCCGGCCCCGCGGGAAGGCTTGCGGGACCGGAAGCTTCAGATTTAGGCGCAGCGTCGGATTTTTCGGCGCAGAACGCGACGCCAGGAATCGTTAATGCGGTAAGGACCAGCAGCGACACTGCGACCGCTGGAAAGTGGATGGATTTGATTCGATCTGACGACACCCCCAGCCCGGCGGACCTCCGCAAAACGACGGCGGAATCGGGGGATGGGAAAGACGACGTCATCCTGATGCGATCTCGACGAGCTTGTCCGCCGAACGTTGCATCCAGTGGATTTTCCGCTGGACCATGTTCAGGAAGCTCATGCCTTCCATGCGTCCGAACGACCCGGTCGCCGCTATCGGGAAAACCGCTTCGGCGATCAGCGCCTCGACCATCAGCCACGGGATCGTCTTGATCTCCGCCTCGCTGAGCAACGCGACCTGATCATAGCCGCGCAGGAAGCGCTTGAAGCGGGTTTCGTCCAGGTACTCCGGCCACTTCGACACGTCTTCGTCGCCGCCGATGATGGAAAATTGCAGCGCGCCGTTGGCGATGTCGACGATGCGCGGGAGCAGGCGGGCCGAATCGTAGTCGATCACCGCCACGACGCGGTTGTCGCGGAACAGCATGTTCCCCGGGTGCCAGTCGGCGTGGACGATCTGCTTGGGCCAGGACTCCATGCCCAAATGCTCGCACGTCTCGGCGGCATGCCGGTAGCTGTCGTGGAGATAGGTAATGACCTTCATCACCTCCACATCCACCCCCCCCGCCACGCCCGCACCCCCGCCTTGCAGGCTCGCGGGAATCGACTTGAGGCCCTGCTCGACCGACGGCGCCATGTGGTAGCTGCCGCCGGAAGGCTGCCACTGGCTTTTGAAATCCTGGAGCAGCTTGTGGTACAGCGACAGCACCCGGCCGCTGTCGAACGTGCTCTCGAGCGTTTGCGGGTACGCCTGCCCGGGGATGTACTCGAACAGCTCGTAGACGCCGTTGCGCCATTGGAGCATTGAGTTGTTGTCTTTGCGCGTGCCGACGAGATGCGGCAGGGGAAACTGCTTGTTCGCCAGATACAGTTGCAACGCGTGGGCGAAGGCGACTTTGTACGGGTCGTCTTTCCCGCGCGCGCGGCGTTTGAGCAAATATTTGCCCTGCTCGCTGACAATCAGCAGCTTTGGCGCCTTCCGAGAGCCGCGGGGGTAGTCGACAATGGAGTCGATCACCCCGATGTCGAAATGCGACATGACAATGGCGAGCTCTTCGGCGGAGAACTGCTCGCGCCCGCCGGCTTGGCGTGCCGCGCTGGTCTGCCCGGTGCCGGACACCATCGAGGTTTGAAACGGAGACGCGACGGGCTGCATAAGAGGGTCCGGTCCCGGCCAAAAACGCGCACGCGGGCGTCGGAGAAGCCCCGCTTCCATAATAACGGAGGGCCGGAATGCGTCAATCCGCGTCTCGTCGGCGAACGTCCGTCGTTGGGAAATGCAGGCACGAGCGGCGGCGTCTGTTCGTTGCGTCGGTTCGCCGTTGGGATAAGATATTCTACTACCCCCCATCGAATAGTTCCGACGCGCCGGTTGCAGACTGCGGGGGCTGACAACCACACTCGGGCGTCCTCGGCGTCGCACGTACAAGCCTTTGCGGAGTCAATGTATGGGGTCCATTTGCCGCCTCACCACGCCTAACCGGCGCAAAGCTCCGGGACGCGCTCCAACCCGCGCGACGTGGGAACGTCTTGAGTTCCGCACGCTCTTCAGCGCCGCGTTCGATGTCACGGATCTCACCGCGCTCCGCGCCGACTCGGCCTTTAACGGCGTCGACGGCAGCGACTTGGCGGTCGCCGTCCTCGACACGGGCTTGTTTGCCTCGCATCCGGACATCTCCGGCAATTTCATCCGCTTTTTCGACGCCGTCACCGACGGGCAGGAAGCCACGACCGATCCGGGCACGGGAACGCCTTCGCAGGCCTTCGACCCCGCCGGCGAGGGACACGGCACTCACGTTTCCGGCATCGTCGGCTCGACGAATCCCAACATCGGCGTCGCCATCGGCACCAACCTGATCGGCGTGCGCGTATTAACAACCGACGGCGACCCCCAGCCGCAGGTCAACCCGCTCGTGGCCGGGCTCCAGTGGGTCCTGACCAACCAGGCGACGTACAACATCCGCGTCGTCAACATGTCGCTCGGCAACAACACGAACTTCAACGCCATTCCCAACAAGGACGACGTCGCCCGCCTCATCGACCAGCTCGAAGCGCGCGGCGTAACCGTCGTCGCGGCGGCGGGAAAC
>JBKJRK010000417.1:0-3621 GCA_046593135.1 Tepidisphaeraceae bacterium
GGGAAGAGCGCCGTCGCCACTTGCGTCGTTGTCCCGCCCGCCGGGGGCGTGTTCGACGCCTCGCATAACGGTACCTACAGCGTGCAGGTCGCCGGCGATCAGGTAGCCGACACGTTCGGCAACGGCGTGAACAACACCGAAACGCAAGTCCAGATCGGCATCGTCGCCGAGCCGCCGCCCCCGAATCAGGGCCCGGCCGCCGTCATCTCGGCCGGCAACGTCACGGCCCCCGGCGGCGCTTCGCACACCGTCACCGTCGTCTACACCGACGACGGCAAGATCCGCGAGAACACCATCGGCGTCGACGACCTCGTCGTCGCCAACGGCGGAACGACGCTCCAGGTCACCGGCGTCTCGACCACCAGCACCGACGGCGGCAAGCAGATCACCGCCGTCTACACGCTGGCCGCGCCCGGCGGGTCGTGGGACACGTTGGACAATGGCACGTACATCGTCACCGTCGGCGCGGGAGCCGTCAGCGACACGAAGGACAATGGCAACGCCGTCGCCGGCGGCAGCTTCGCCGTCAACGCCACCGTGCAGGACAACGCCAACCCCGTGGTAACGGGCATTTCCGCCGGCAGCGTGAACAGCGAAGGCGTGAGCAGCGTCGTCGTCACCGTCGCGTACTCCGACGACATCGGACTAGACCTTTCGAGCATCGGCACTGACGACCTCACCGTCACCGGCCCGGCCGGTTCGCTTGCCGTAAACGTGGTCGACATCTCAGCCGGCAGCGACGGCAGGAGCGCGATCGTCAGCTACACCTTCGCCGCCCCCGGCGGCGGGTTCGTCACCGCCCACAACGGAACCTACGCCATCTCGCTCAACGCCGGCGCGGTGAAAGACACCGCCGGCAAAGGCGTGGCGGCGGCGGGCGGGAGCTTATCCGTCAACGTGCCGGCCCCGACGCCGATCGACCCCGGGTTCGGCAACGGCAACGCCGTGCTTACCAGCTTCACCGCCGAAGCCGTCGCCACCACCGCTTCCGGCAAGGTGCTCGTCGCCGGGCGCACCGGCGGCAGCGCAGTGCTGGAGGTGCGCAACGCCGACGGCTCGCTCGACCTTTCATTCAACAAAACCGGGCAAGTCGTCAGCCCCACCGACACCGCGTACTACGCCGTCGTCAGCCAAGGCGACAAGATCGTCGTCGCCGGTACGCTCGGCGGCGACTTCGTGCTCGTGCGTTACACGGCCGACGGCAAGCTCGACCCCTCCTTCGGAACCGCCGGACGCATGGTCGTCGACTTCGGCCAGCCCAACGATTCGGTTTACGCCCTGGCGATCGCGCCCGACGGCAAGCTCGTGGCTGCGGGGCAGTCCGACGGGAACTTCGCCTTCGCCCGCTTCATGCCCGACGGCGCGCTGGACCCCAGCTTCGCCCAAGGCGGCAAGCAGATGTTTGACCTCGGCGGCATGGACCTCGCCGGCGCGGTCGTCGTCCAGCCCGACGGCAAGATCGTCGCCGCCGGCACCACCGGCTCGCAGATCTCCGTCGTCCGCCTCCGCGCCGACGGCGAAGCCGACACCGAATTCTCCGGCGACGGGCTCCTCATGGTCGGCGGCCTCGTAGCCCGAAACGACCCGGCGATCCAGGACCGCTCGGCCGCGCTGGCGCTCCAAGCCGACGGCCGAATCCTCATCGGCAACCACACCGCCGGCGGTGACTTCGGCGTGGCACGCATCACCGGCAACGGCAACGTCGACAGCAGCTTCGGCGACAACGGCGTCGCCGTGGCCGACTTCGGCGGCGACGACGACGCCGACGTCATCCTCGTCCAGCCCACCGGCGAAATCCTCGTCCTCGGCACCAGCCTGTCCGGCTCCACCGGCAGCACCACGCTGGCCGCGTTCGACTCTTCCGGCAAGCTCATCACCGGCTTCGGGGCCGGCGGCATGCTGACGCTCGAATCGGGCGTCGTGAACACCGCCCGCGAGCTCCACGTCGGCGACCTCGTCCTCCGCGCCTTCGGCACCCGCCAGGCCGACGGACGCGTCGTCGTCGGCTCGACCAACTCCGCCCCTCAGCAGGCGAGCCAGTCGGCCCTCCGCCGGCTCAACGTCCCCGGCACGCTCAGTACGCCCAGCGGCTCGCAGATCGGCACGTTCGGCGTCGTCAACGGCAAGAAACAGAAGCTGACGTTTACCGACGCCGACGGCACCAGGATCACCTTCTCCATCAAGGGCGGCACCGGCACCGCGTTCATCGGCGCCGACGGCAAGATCAACCTCGTCCTCACCGACGGCGGCAGCGGCGGCGCGGCGGTCAGCATCAAGGGCAAGGGCGGCGACGGACGGATCGCGTTGGGCGACATCTCGGCCAACGGCACCGTCAAGAGCATGTCGGTGAAGAACGGCGACCTCTCCGGCACGTTCTGCGTCGGCGGCTCGATCGGCAAGCTCGCGCTCGGCAACGTCAGCGGCGTCATCTGCTCCGCCGGCGACATCAAGAGCGTCACGGCCGCGAGCCTGAGCAACGCCAAGCTGTTGGCCGGCGCCAACCTCGGCGCGGATGCCGAGTTCGGCGGGACCGGCGCGAGCAGCGACGCCTACGGCGCCGCGGCGATCGGCAGGCTGAAGGTCGCCGGGCAGATCATCGGCTCGATGATCGGCGCCGGCCTGAACCCGGTCGACTCCACGTTCCTCGACGACGACGACCGCCTCGTCGGCACCGCCGCCCAGAGCTTCATCAAGGCCATCGCCGCCAAGGGCGCCGACGACACCACCCGGTTCCTGTCCGGCAGCTTCGGCAAAGTAAAGCTCGGGGCCAAAGTCACGCCGACGACCGACGACCGCTTCCGCGTACTGACCTAAAAGGTTATTGAACGCCAAGACGCCAAGAACGCCAACGGAATATGGAGAGAAAGGATTTTCCCCGTTTTCCTGCTTGGCGGCCTTGGCGTCTTGGCGTTCATTCCTTTTCCATCGCGCAAATGCCGGATGGGATAGAAAGTTTCGTCGGCCCGGCGTAACGTCAGTCGGTGCCCGCCTTTTCTAAGGGGATCGGATGAAGGCGTTTCCGGGTCTAGTCGTCGTTGTTGCAGCCTGCGGCTTGATCGTCGGCGCGGAGACGGCTCGGTCCGCGGCCGACGAGAAAACATCGACCTTGGCGGTACCTTCGGTCGAGACGCCGCATCTGCCCAACGCCCATCGCGTTTCCGCCCGTCTTATTTCAGGCGCCCAGCCCGAGGGCGAGCAAGGCTTCAAAGACCTTCAGGCGCTCGGGATCAAGACGATTGTGAGCGTAGACGGCGCGGCCCCCGACGTCGAAACCGCAAAAAAGTTCGGCTTGCGGTACGTTCACCTGCCCATCAGCTACGGCGGCGTGAAGGAGCAGGAGGGCAAGAACCTCGCCAAAGCGTTGAGCGAGCTGCCCGGGCCCATCTATCTGCACTGCCACCACGGCAAACACCGCTCCGCCGCCGCCGTCGCGGTGGCGTGTGTGATGAACGGGACGATCCGACCGGAACACGCCGAATCGATCCTGCAAACCTTCGGCACCGGCGAAAACTATCAAGGCCTCTGGAAAGCCGCCCGAGACGCCCGGCCGCTTGATGCAACAGCGCTGGCCGCCGTGAAGGTCGACTACGTCGAGATCGCCAAGATCCCCTTGCTCGCCGA
>JBKJRK010000565.1:0-2597 GCA_046593135.1 Tepidisphaeraceae bacterium
GCGGCCCTGAACTCGCGCGAGAATTAATCACGATCCGTATCAGAGACGGCGAGAAACCGGGTAACTGCTTAGACGCATTCGGCGAATGACGAACGCGTGGTATCGGAGGCTCCCGGTGGAATCAAACCGTCGGTGGTGGTGCCGCGGTCGACGAGTTCGCCGGCCATCCAGAGGGTCGCGGGACGGCCGGCGGGCGGTTCGCGGAGAAGGCTGGTGACCTGCTGGGCGACGGCCGCGCCGTCGACGAAGTATCCGCTGCACGGCGCTTCGGCCCACGCGATGCCGACGGCGGCCAAAGCGACGCCGGCGGGCAACTCCGATCCCGCGCCGGTCAACCCGGGAACGCCCGGGGCTTCGACGCGCGCCGCCACCGCCGACCGCACCTTCCGCGCGGTCGCCGCCGAGTCGCAGATGATCGCCGTCGCCGCACGGGTACGGCACAGTCCTTCGGCGTCTTCAGGGGAAAACGTGTCGACCGTCGCATCCGGCGCCAAGCGCGACGCGGTGTGACGCAGCGATTGCGTGAGCGCCGCGCTCCCCGCCGGCTCGACCGCGGCAAACCGGCGGTGCCCGGCGAGCATCAGGTCGCGGCCGACCCGGGCCGCGCCGAGCGCCACGTCGGCGACCACCGCGTGCATCGAGTACATCCGCGCCTCGCGTCCGACCGCGATGACCTTCAAGTTCCGCACTACCAAGTCGCGCAGGAACGATTCGGGGGTCGCGGTCGCGGCGTCGATGACGGCGGCGAAGGTGTTCAGGAAGCTGGGCCGCAAGTCGGCAACGGATGACGCACACTGCGTTTCGGGGTTGGCTTTGCGAAGGTGGTCGAGTAGGAACTGTGCGTCGGAGTCGTCGGAGTCGTGCAACAGAAGCCAGCGCTCGCCCCCAGTCGCCGCCGGGACGGTGCCTTTAACAAACGTCCCGCGTCCGATGCTCCGGTCCAGCAAGCCCTCGGCGGCCAGATCTGTCAACGCTTTGCTGAGCGTTTTGGCATTTACGTGAAACCGCTTGGCGAGGGCCCGCTCGCCGGGCAGTTTGCCGGAGAGTTCGCCCGAGGCGATTGCGCTGCGGAGCTTTTCGCGGAGACGTTGGAACTTGTAACTCGTTTCCGACGTGCGATTGGCCGGGCGCGACCCCGCGACGGCGCTGTTTGAACTTTCCATGTTCCGACCTCGACAGGCACTTTATTGAACACACGACCCGGCATCCAAGCCGGGCGGAGACCTGCCAAAGCTATCCGCGACATCGCTCGTTGGCCAGTCCTGCGCCGCCGAGATTGGCAAATGATCTTCGGAAGATCCAGAGAGGAAACCGGCATCCCTTTTGAACTTTAACTTCCGGACTTTACATATAACACGATTTCCTCGACCAATGGAGTTATATCGGGAACGATCAATGCGTTTGTACGGGAAACACGGTGGTCCCACAAAACGCGGCGCTATGATTTTCCATGCTGACCTGGGACGCCGATCTCAAGCTTTCCGCCACCAATCTGTATCTGGACAGCCGGGTTCCCAGGTCGCATTGTTTCGTTTCGCACGCGCATTCTGATCATCTCGGAACTCATGAAGAAACCGTTTGCACCGCACCAACGGCAGCATTCATGGCACACCGACTTGGGGAAACGGGCAAGGTGGTTTCCCTCGGTTATGGAACGACGTATTCGTTCGACGCCGACACATTTCTCCGGCTCGTCCCGGCGGGTCATGTCGTTGGTAGTGCGATGCTTCACGTCACCCGGCCGGAAGGAACGCTCCTTTATACCGGCGACTTCAAGCTTCGCGAGAGCCTGACGGTCGAAGCGGCGCGCCCGGAGCCGGCGGACGTGCTCGTCATGGAAAGCACCTACGGCCTGCCCCATTTCCGCTTTCCGCCATGGGGTGATGTCGCCGGCCAACTGCTCGACGTCGTCGAAACGGCGCTCCGCGCCGGCCGGCAGCCGATCGTGATGGGCTACAGCCTTGGAAAAGCCCAGGAAATCACGAAGATTCTGACGCGCGGCGGCTTCCCCGTCACGCTGCACGGCGCGGTGCACGCCATGTCCGAGATCCATACCCGGCTCGGCGTCGACCTCGGCCCGTACCGCAAGTACGCCTTCGCCGACTTCCACGGCCCCGACGCCCTCGACCTGCGCGAACGCGGCGTGCTTGTGGCCCCGCCAAACTGCGCCCGGGCGGGCTTTTGCACCCGCTTCGCCAACCCGTACCGGGTGGTGATGACCGGCTGGGCCCTTCAAAAAAACGCGGTCTACCGCTACGGCGTCGAACACGCCCTGCCGCTCTCGGACCACGCCGACTTCGACGAACTGATGCAACTCATCGAAATCGTCCGCCCGAAAAAAATCCTCTCCCACCACGGCTACCGTGAATTCGCCGAACTGCTTCGCGCCAGGGGTTTGGACGCGACTCTTGCCCGCCCCGATTCCCAGCTTCGGTTGTTCGACTGACTAAAATAGATCACCGTGATTCGGAAACGACTGAAAAGAGCCGCGACCGTCAGAACACGACCGCTCCCTGAAGGTCTATGATAGTGCATTGAGGAGTGGCCCGAGGCTTATCGCGCGCGGCTCCGAAAACAACATCCATCGCATAGCGGAC
>JBKJRK010000607.1:0-7316 GCA_046593135.1 Tepidisphaeraceae bacterium
CCGTCGTTTGACGCGAGCTCGGACCGAGAGCCGTGGAAAGACCGAAAATTCTGGTTGGATCTGATTGCTCACGGAAAGAAGCACGCCAAGGTGCGCGACGAGGCGTATCGATGGCTCTCCGAGCGCGGAGGCTATCCACTTTGCCACACCACGACCGAGAAGGACGTTAACAAGATTCGTCAGCAGATTATTGATGAGGTTGTCACCAAAACCATCGAGTTCGATCCCCCGCACCGCGCGAGATCGACCACGCTTGACGTGCAACTGGTCACTGAAACATTTCGGCTTGCTTGTCGTTACGCTGGCGAATCGCCAAGAACGAGAATTCTAGCGGACGAGATTCGGGCAAAGCTGCAAACCGGC
Organism: Tepidisphaeraceae bacterium; assembly: GCA_046593135.1. GTDB lineage: Bacteria > Planctomycetota > Phycisphaerae > Tepidisphaerales > Tepidisphaeraceae > JBKJRK01. Next base: position 364 of record JBKJRK010000607.1, read on the forward strand.
GTGACCGACGACAAAGTCGACGCCGCACTTAGCTTCCTTGCGGATTCCCTTCTGCTGCATCTGGTTCCGCCTTTTGAAGGATTGGGAAAGCGGCAATCCAACCCGCCGAAGATTTGCCTGTGCGACCACTTCGTTCGCAACGGTATCTTGCAAGAAACATTACCGATCGACCCGGAAGCTTTGAAGGATTGCACCGAGGCCGTCGCCGGACGGGTCGGACATCTGATTGAAAGCATTCTGGGGTACTACCTCAAAGGTATTCCGGGTGTCGACTTGGCTTGGTTCCCCGCCCGACCTGACGAGCCCGAAGTCGATTTCGTGATGACGATCGGTACCAGCCGCATTCCCGTCGAAATTAAGCATCGACCGCGTAAATTCGACACGAAGGGAATCGAAAGCTTCTGCGGCAAGCCCGCGTACGCCGCCAAGTTCGGACTCATGATCACGCAAAACACGGAAGGCGAGATCGGAGATCATGCGATCGCGATACCCGCATCGACGCTGCTATTGCTGCGATGATTAACGACCTCCGTTGCCCGACGACATACGGTATGTCCCGCGTCATTCAGGCGATTGAGGCGGCGGCACGGGCTTTCGTTGCCGCATGGCCTCGGCCATGACGATGGCCGAGGCGTGGGAAAGACTGAGCGAGGACGCGTCGGACACGCTGGGCACGGTGAGAAACGCGTCGCAGATGGAGCGGACGGCGCCGGAGAGGCCGCGTTTTTCGCCGCCGATGGCGAGGATGCAGCCGGTGGCAAGGTCGGTCTCGTACATCGTGCGCTTCACCCCGGCGAGGCAGCCGTAGAGGTTGAGGCCGCGGCGTTGGAGTTGGGTGAGGACGTCGATGCCGCCGATCTGGGCAAGGGGCAGGCGTTCGTACGCGCCCGACGCGGGGCGGGCGATTTCGACGGGGTCGAGGTCCCAGAGGTGTTTCTTGATCAGCACGGCGTGGACGCCGAGGGCCTCGGCGCTGCGGAGCGTGAACCCGAGGTTTCGCGCGTCTTCCACGCCTTCGAGCAGCAAGAGTAGCGGCGGTTCTTTTAACCCGTCCACAAGCTCCAGCAGTTCGTCCGGCGACGTCCGCGGCTTACCCGAGCAGACGGCGACCACGCCGCCGTGCGACGAGCCGTGGGCGTGGGCGTCGAGTTCGCCCGCGTCGGCCCAGCGCACGGGCACGCCGCGTTCGGCCGCGACGTCGAGCACGTCCTGCACCTTTTCCTCGTGCGTGCCGTGGCGCACGAGCACGACCTGGAACTTGCGTTTCCCCACCCGCAGCGCCGCCAGGACTGATTGTCGACCTTCCAGATGCTCCATCCGGGGCAATCGTAATCGAACCGAACCCCGGCACGAATCGCACCGTTCAATAAGAAGCCGTAACGGCGGGGGCGTGCATCAGTAGAAGTAAGAGTGAGACCTAGTTCTCCAACGATATTCCGCGTGTTTCTGGCAGCGGCCGCAATGAACGCTCTCAGTTTCGTTGCGCGCGGGCAGGCGGCTTACGAGCTAGAGCCGATCCGCTACAACACGGCGCCCGTTTCTGATCCTATCGCCCGATTCCAAGCGCGGCTTGACGCCGGGATGGCGAAACTGGAATACGACGCCCAACGTGGCTACCTCGACTCGGTGCTCGAGCAGCTTCAGATTCCCGTCTCATCACAAACTCTCGTTTTCACGAAAACCAGCCTTCAGCGCGACTACATTTCTCCGCAAACGCCACGGGCGCTGTATTTCGATGACGACGTGTACGTCGGCTGGGTCCGCAACGGCCGGACGCTGGAGATCGCTTCGACCGACCCGAAGCTGGGTCCGATTTTCTACACGCTCGACCAGCGCCGCACCGACAAGCCGCGGTTCGTCCGGCAGACTGACGCCTGCACGCAGTGCCACGGCATTTCGACGACCGGCGACGTGCCGGGATTGATGATTCGGTCCGTCCACTCCGACCCCGCCGGCATGCCGATCCTTACCGCCGGCACGTCGCTCACGACGCAGGCCTCTCCGTTGGAAGAGCGCTGGGGCGGATGGTACGTCACCGGCACACACGGCGACCGCCGGCACATGGGCAACGTGCTCGCCAAGACGCGCGACGACGACGGCCCGCTCGATGTCGAAGCGGGCGCCAACGTCACGACGCTCGACCGCTACTTCGACACCTCGCCGTACCCGAGCGGCCACAGCGACATCGTCGCTCTGATGGTCTTCGAGCATCAGGCCGAGGCCCACAATCTTTTCACGCGGTTGAATTATCAAACGCAATGGGCCTTACGCGATTCGCGGGCAATCAACGATGCGCTTGGCACGAAGGGCAATCCGGACGAGCTGACCGACAGCGGCCGCCGGCGGATCAACAACGCCGGCGAAAAGTTGGTCCGGTACCTGTTGTACTGCGACGAAGAGCTGCTGACCGGGAAAATTGAAGGCACCAGCACGTTCGCCGCCGACTTCGCCTCACGCGGCCCGCGCGACCGGCACGGGCGGTCGCTGCGCGAATTCGATCTGCGCAAACGGATTTTCCGCTACCCGCTCAGCTACCTCATCTACTCCCCGTCGTTCGACGAGTTGCCCGCCCAGGCGAAGGATTTCGTGCACCGCCGGCTGTGGGAAGTGTTGTCGGGGAAAGACGCCGACCCGGCCTTCAAGCATCTTTCCACCGACGAACGCGTGGCGATTATGGCAATCCTGCGTGACACAAAGCCCGGACTTCCGTCATACTTCGGCGGCCCTTCGTAACCGCGGTTTTTCGTCGTTCCCGGCGTTGGTATATTCCGCCACGTATTTGGAGTCGGCCCCAAAGAATGCTTACTACCCGCGACCAACGACTTGAAGCTCTCGGCTACCCGCTGGATCGCATACCCAACGTCGCCGCCATTTACCTGCCTGTGGTCGTCGACGGCCTCACCGTCTACACGTCCGGCGCCGTGCCCTACGACGGGACGACGCTCGTAGGGAAAGGTAAAGTCCCGATTCAGGTTTCGGTGGAGCAAGCGAAGCAGCACGCCGCCCTGTGCGTGGCGAATATTCTGCGTAGCGTCCGAAAGGACATCGGCTCACTCGATCGGATCGAGCGTGTGCTTCGGACCGTTGGCTACGTCAACAGTGAACTAACATTCTCCGACCAGCACCTCGTCATTAACGGCGCCTCCGAATTGCTGATCGCCGTCCTCGGCGAAGAAGCCGGGATGGGCGTCCGCAGCGCAGTCGGCGTGGCCGGACTACCGCTCGACTCGAGCGTTGAGGTGGACATGATTCTCAAGTTAAAGGCGTAATCCCGCGTAGGGTAAAATGCGGAATCGCGCACCGCGTCAATGCGATTCGACGCGCACCGTGCCGATTCGGTACGACCCCTCCGGCCGCCCGTCTTTCAACGGCATGCTGATCGCCTTTCCGTTTTCCGGATCAATGAGCGACATGCACAATTCGTACTCGCCGGCCCGCACGTTTGTGAAAGTAACGCTCGTTTTGGCCGCATAGGTTTTCCCCTTGATCCACTTGCTCGTCTCCAGCGGTCCGCCGTCCGCGCTGGCAGCGATCGCGCCGGAACTGTCGACGAGGGAGAGCCGGAGCGTAAAGTCGCGCATCGCCCGACCGACGGCGCGGTTAACCCATTCGCCAGCGAAATTGAACACTTCACCGGGTGAAATCTGCGACGGATGCGTTAAGCCAATCGGCACGAGGCGGTAGCCCATCGTGCGCAATCCGAGGTCGATGAGGTCCGGCCTCTCGCGCAGAAAATTCAGCGCGTCGCCGGCGTGGTAGCCGAGCAGGTTGACGTAGTTGGGATGAAGGCTGAGCGCGTCTTCGACCTTCCACTCGATCCACCCTTCGCCCCCTGCCTTGGACGACTCGTAGCCGTCCATGAACTCGGACATGAACGGCCCCTTCGCGAGCGTGGCGAACGCCTGATCGCAGAGCTTCCGCTCGTTGGAATGCACCGCCCCACCGACGCCGTCGCGGCGGAACGTTACATTCGCCTTCGTGAGCGCGTGATCGAACGCGGAATAGTGCAGGTATTGGTCGTAGGTCTTGGTGAACGCTTCGTCGTAGTCCCGGTACGGCCCGGCGTACAACTCCTCCGGACCGTCGGGGTCGTACGAATAGCTCATCGCGAGATAATTATTTTTGAATGCATCGGCGTAGCGGTCGATCACCCCGATCAATGCGGTGCGTCGCTCTTCAACCGACGGGTATTTGAACCCCGAGTGCCACTCCCCCCACACGCCGAAGCCGCGAAGGTCGACGAGCGTAACGGCGCGTTCTCCGGTGTAATGAGCCGCCACCGCGGCAAGGAATTTTTCAAGCCGGTCGAGATAAAAAGGGTCGCGCGCGTCCGCGACGTCGTACGGCGGCAGGCCTTTGTCGTCATTCCGCCGCTGCTGCCGAGACTGCGACAGCTTCCGCATGACGTAGTCCGGCGGGCCTTTCCCGCGCGGCGGGCTGGCATTGTCCCACCAGAGCAACGTCTCCGTGCTCATCCGGAGCTGAATCCGCTTGCCGAGCTTTTTCCAATAATCGTACGCCCTGTCTACCGCGGAGAAGTCGTATTCCCCCTCATTCGCCTCGACGTCGAACCACGAAAACATGATCGCCACTTCGTCGACGCCGGCGAATGTTTCGCCGGGCAGGGTGGCCATCGTCGAACTGCGGCCGGGATCAGGGTCGACGACATAATTTTCGTACAGCACCCACCCCATGTCAGGATTGTGCAAAATGGCCCCTTCGTCTTCAGTCGGAGTGACGGTAACAGTTTCCGCGGCGTCGGGATAAGCGGCGTTGGCCGCGCAGCCGAAAACCACGAGGGTGAGCCAAGCCAGAGTGATTCTTGCACGCAGGGATGTACAAGTCATATCTTTTCACGCTCGATTGAAGGACCGGAAATCACTACCCCACACACACGATAGACTTCACCGCCGATGCCCGAACGTCCTTCCATCTCTGCATACGACGCTCGACGCATGCTGTTGAGGGCGCAGGGGTTGCTTAACGACCCCGCCGGTCGACGGTTAGCGACGCCGGAAGCGGTCGCACGTCTTGTAGAGCAAATGGGCTTTGTCCAGGTTGATACGATCAGCACCGTTGAACGCGCCCATCACCTCATCCTGTCGGCGCGAATGAACGGATACCGCCCCGCGATGCTGGCCAAGGTGCTGGAGAAGGACCGAAGGCTGTTTGAGCACTGGACGCACGACGCGGCGGTCATACCGCTGAAGTGGTACCCGCACTGGCGTCATCGCTTTGAGCGGGATCGAGTTGGCAAGTGGCACCTCAAGCAGCTTGGGGATGACGCCCAGCGCGTCATCGCGTCCGTCCTCGAGCGCATTACGCGCGAAGGGCCATCGTCGAGCAGCGATTTTGAGCACACCGGCGAACGCGGCGTGAGTTCGTGGTGGGGCTGGAAGCCGCAGAAAATTGCGCTGGATTACCTTTGGCGGTGCGGTACGTTGCACGTCGCGTCTCGGCGGAATTTTCACAAGGTGTATGACCTGACCGAGCGTGTCGTGCCAAAGCACAGCGGCCTCGTCATGCCCGATGAAGCCGAGCACGTGGCCTGGGCGTGTCGCACCGCATTGGAACGGCTCGGGACAGCGACGACGCGGGAAATCGCCCAATTCTGGGCGGCGGTTTCGCTCAGCCAGGTGACAACGTGGTTGGCGGGGGCGGTGGCAAGCGGGGAGATCATCCCGGTGTCAATCGAGTCGGCGGACGGCTCGCCGCCGCGACCGGCGTACGCGCTGGCAGACTTCCGCAAGGGCGTCGCGCGCCTGCCCGAGCCGCCTACAGGCCTGCGGCTGCTCTGCCCGTTCGATCCCGTCCTGCGCGACAGGTTGCGGGCGAAACGCCTATTCAACTTCGATTTCCGCTTCGAAGGATTCGTCCCCGCCGCCCAGCGCAAGCACGGCTACTACGTCATGGCTATCCTCGACGGCGACCGCTTTATCGGCCGGGCCGATCCGAAGTTTAACCGCGCGACCAATACGCTCGAAGTCCGCAAGATCTGGTGGGAGCCCGGCGTAGCGCCGACGCGAAAACGACGGGCGACTTTAGAAGAAAGTGTGTCACAGTTGGCGAGTTGGATCGGTGCCGCCCATTTCGGCATCGTCCACTGAATGAGATACGATCGTTTTAGCAGGACGCTGAATACATGCTTGTTTGAGCAAAGTCCGCCTGTTTTCATCTGAAAAACGCTGGTCGTTCGCATTCTGTTACCGGTTTTTCAGTGTCCTGTTAGCGCAAGTTCAACTCGGGCATAGCGGGGGGGGTATGATCGCCGCTTGCGGTTTCGCAGACCAAAGTGCGCTTCTCAGTCTACGAAACCGCAAGCGGCCGGTCGGCCTGGCTGACACACGACACTACCCCCGCTACGGATGCGGTGAACTTGCTCTAAATAAGGGTGCGTGATCACACGCCGATCGTCCGTGGGTTAGCCGCTGCCCGCAGGGCAGCGTCATGTAGCATGGGCGCGTACTCGTGCACACATTCATTTAGCGGGCCTCCGCCGAGTTGTCGATCAACACCTTCTTGGCCGGCTTGAGATGTTGCTCGCCGAGCTTGTCCACCGACCAAAGCAGGCCGCGCGTCACGAGGTCTAGATATCGGTCGTCGGCGACGGTCCCCTTGTCGTGCCCGAGTGTCGTGCAGAACACGCGCGTGCCGTGGAACTCGTTCGTCCAGACGACCACGGCTTCCTCGTCTCCTTGCCTGCCCGTCGCAAGCGGCACGGCCTTGTCGTAGACCTTAATGTTGTTGTAAAGCTCATCGGCGGCCGTCGTCCAGGCGGCCATGTTCTTCGTAATTGCGTGTTCCTTGTTCGTGAACGTGACCGCGATCGGCTTTCTCTTCCCATGGGCTAAGCTTCGAATGCCGAGCATCTCGGACCAGGCGGTTGTCTTGGCGGTGCGGTAGCTGTGGACCGCGCAGTGCAACGCCACCACCGGAACGCCGTCGGCGTGTAC
>JBKJRK010000078.1:0-5521 GCA_046593135.1 Tepidisphaeraceae bacterium
CCGCGCGAAAGACCGCTTCGCTCTTGCTGATTCGACCGGGGTACGGTCGAAAATCGCGGCGTACCGCGATTCATGGGCAAGATGCCCATGCCACGAGGTTGCCGCCGAATGGGTCACGCACCTCCGCGGCACGCGGCCGTCACACCAAGGATCGATGCAGCATCGGCGGACGGGAGTCGTATGCGGCTTGATACCGATCACGCCTCGCGGCAAAAGGCCGGCGCCCGGGAAGGCGCCGGCGACGCCGCGACGTTGCCACCCGCGCAGGAACTTTGCCACAATCGCCGTCGAGCCCGGCCGCTCGTTTATCTCTGGGCGTTTCCGACGACCGCCGTCGGCCTGTCCTTGTTTGCGTTCTCTGCGCTACTCGGAAAAACGCGCCATCGCGTCGTGCACGGTGTTCTGGAAGTACACGGCGGGTTGATTACCTGGCTCCTGACCCACTGCACCTTCCTCCGAGGCGGGGCCAGCGCCATGACGCTCGGCCACGTCGTCCTCGGCCGCGACGAGCTCCTGCTCCATCTCACGCGCGACCACGAACGCGTCCACGTCCGCCAGTGCGAACGCTGGGGCCCGTTCTTCCTTCCCGCCTACGGCCTGGCCAGCCTCTGGGTGCTGCTCCGCGGCGGCCGGGCGTACGAAGACAACCCGTTCGAGCGTGAGGCCTTCGGCGCGACTCCCCGCCGGCCGGCGCATCCAGCCGCTACGATCCCGTCATCACCACGAGCATTGTGACGGTTACGCCGTTCACGCACGCGTGGGCGACGACGGGTGCGACGACGGAGCCGCGCCATTCGCGGAGCGCCGCCAGCACCAGCGCGATCGTCGTCAGCATCGGGATGCCGACCCAGCCTTGCGGGTGAATCGCCGCGAAAATCAGCCCCACAACGACGGCGGAAAGCCACCAAGGCAGGCGGCGGACGTGGTGATACAGCGCGCCGCGGAACATCGTTTCCTCCGCCAGCGGCGCGTAGACCGCCGCGAGCAAGTAAAGCTGGAACACGCGAAACAGCCCGGAGCCGGCGGCTTCGTTGACGATGGGGTGCGAGGGCGTCGTGCCCGACCACCGGGCCAGCAGCGACGTCACCACGACCGCGGCCGCAAGGAGGGGCAGGCCGGCCACATAACCCGCAAAACCGCTGGCGATCTCACGCAGCCACCCCCGGCCGCGGTGCCAGCCGAAGCCGGCACGCACTTCGGCCCAGCTCAACCCGCGCAGCCGCGGCCACAACGCCGCCAACGGGACGGCGGCCGTGATCCAGAAATTGGCGGACAGGCTGACTTCGCCCAGCAGTTTCACGAGCGCGACCGAAACGAGCACCATTCCCGCCATGTAAATGGCGAAGGCCTCGACGAACGGACCGTCGCGCCCCGGCGGAGGCGGCACGTATGCGAAGCGCAACCGCCCGTCGAAGTAGCGGACCAGCGCCAGCACGATCAGCGCGACTCCGACAACCAACGCGACAGCGCCGACCCCGAACAGAATGAACACTGCCCACGTCGCTCGCGTGCACTGGGTGAGGAGGGCGTGGCGGTCGGGGTCGTTGTCCGGCTTGCCGTGAACGAGCGCGAGCCGGGCAAACCAGCCGTGACGCGCGACCAGATTGTCACGTTTTCCGGCGTCGAGGGCGTCGGGCCCTTTCGTGTAGACGACGCGTAGAGCTCTGGAATCGGCTTGGAGCGCCGCGGGCAATGCCTGGCTGTCGAGCGCGTCCAGACGCTTGAGTGCCGCGTCTGCACCATTGATCTCGCCTGCGACGGTTACGGCCCGAAGGCTTGCGACCGGTGAGCGTCGGGCAGTCTGGTCTATTCCTACCAATACGGGTGCGACCGGCGACACGCCCGGGGCGTTAGTTGCCCCTCTCATCATTTGCCGCATGCCCAGCGCGAGGCGCGACTGGATGAGCAGTTCAGTGCCGGCCACGCGCCGCGGATCAGCCTCCGCCGTCAGCAGCTCCGGCTTCCTGGGACGAAGCCCCGAAGTCACGATCAGCGTGACGCATGCCGCGATCACGCACCATGCCAGAACGGTCAGTGCGATCCTGTTGCGCGCCGGCGGCAAAGCCGGTTGATCGAGTTCGCCCATGCCGGGAATCCTAATCCGAAACGAGTCGAATCGTTCTATTGGCTCCCCGGACCTGAGCACTTCAGAGGTCAGGGACTTGGGTCGGCAGCGGGATTGTCGCGCGAGACCCCGACGGCTACCCTGCCTTGGTGATCGTTGGGATTCTCAGTGACACCCACGACCGCGTCGAGCCGGCTCGGGCGGCGGTCGAACTGCTCCGGAAAAATGGCGCGGCGTTCTACGTCCATTGCGGCGACGTCGGCTCGCAGCAGATCCTCGACCTCTTGGCCGGGCTGCCGGCGGCGTTCGTGTTCGGGAACAACGACTGGGACCGGCGCGGGCTCGAGCGCTACGCCGCCGAAATCCAGGTGAGCTGCCTCGGCGACGCCGGCGGGCTGCAACTCGATGGCAAGTCGTTTCAAGTTATTCATGGCGACGACCTGCGCATCCTTCGCCGGGCCGTCGATGAGCAGCAGTTCGACTACGTTTTGCACGGCCACACCCACCTCATTCGCGACGAACGTGTCGGGCGAACACGGATTATCAATCCCGGCGCGTTGCATCGCGCAAGGACAAAGACGGTCGCCATTCTTGATACGGAAACGGACGCGGTGCGATTTCTGCCCGTCTCGGCATGAGGTAGTTGTTAAGGCATCGCGAAATAAAGAAGGGCAGGCCACCGGCCCGCCCTTCTTTATTTGAACGTAGCGCTCGTTTACTCGGCCGCATCAGGTTCCGCGGGAGGCGGCTCCGTCGCGTCGGTCGGGCCGGTGGGCTCGGCGGCGGGTAACGGCGTTTCTTCGGCCGGCGCGCCCTCGATGGTTGCGGGGTCTTCGGCGTCCACTTTGGCCGTCGCCACGAGGCGGTCGCCGTCGTCGATCTTGATGAGCCGGACGCCGGCGGCGTTGCGGCCGGTTTCGCGGATGTCGTCGACGCGCATGCGGATCAGGATGCCTTTTTCGGTGATGAGCATGAGCTCGTCGGTCGCGACGACGAGGTTCATGCCGACGACGTCGCCGTTGCGGTCGTTGGCGTCGATGTTGATGACGCCGCGGGTGCCGCGGCCTTTGACGGGGTAGTCTTCGAGCGGCGTGCGCTTGCCGTAGCCGTTGACGCAGGCGGTCAGCACCTGGCAGCAGCCGTTGTCCCCGTTGGGGACGACGATGAGGTTGACGACTTCATCGCCCTCCCGCTTGAACCGCGCGCCCGTCACGCCGCCCGCCGGGCGGCCCATCGCGCGCACCTCGGACTCCTCGAAGCGGACGGCCAGCCCGCTCTTGGTGCCGAGGATGACGTGGTCCTTGCCGCTGGTGATCTCGACGCCGATCAATTGATCGCCTTCGTCGAGGCCGATCGCGATCAGGCCGTTCTGGCGGATGTTGGCGTAGGCGCTGAGCGCGGTCTTTTTCACCGTGCCGTTCTTCGTCCCGAACATCAGGAACTGCTCGCCGCGCTCGAAGTCTTCGATCGCCAGGACGTTCGCGATCTTTTCGTCCTTCTGGAACGACAAGAGTTGCGCGATGCTCCGGCCCATGCTCGTGCGCGAAAGCTCCGGCACGTCGAACACGCGGCGCTCGTACACGCGGCCCTGGTTGGTGAAAAACAGTAAATAATCGTGGGTGTTGGCGACGAACAGGTGCTGGACGAAGTCGCCTTCCTTCGACTCCGTGCCCTTGATCCCGCGCCCGCCGCGGCCCTGGCTGCGGTAGGTGCCGACGGGGAGCCGCTTGATGTAGCCGGCGTGGCTGACGGTGACGACCACGTCTTCGCGGGCGATCAGGTCTTCCATGTTCGTCGTCATCACGCTGTCGTCGAACGCGGTGCGGCGGTCGTCGCCGTACTTTTCGCGCATCTCTTTGACGTCGGTGACGATGATGTCCATCACGCGGCGTTCGTCGCCGAGGATCAGTTCGTAGCCTTCGATTTCCTCCACCACCGCGCGGTACTCGTCGACGAGCTTTTCGATCTCCAGCCCGACGAGCTGGATGAGCCGCAGCGCCGCGATGGCGTCGGCCTGCGCCTGGCTGAGGTTGACGGCCTTCTCCGCCACCTTGGCGAGCAGCGACTGCGGGATGCGCGGGGCGTAGGGGTGGTCCGGCGCGATGCGGAACGCGCGAGCGCGGAGTTTGTCCATCGCCTCTTCACGCGTCTTGCTCGTGCGGATGAGGCGGACCACCTCGTCAATGTCGCAGACGGCGAAGATCAAGCCTTCCAGGACGTGCCCGCGTTGCTGCGCCTTGCGGAGCAGGAACTTGGTCCGCCGGGTGATAACTTCCTTGCGGTGCTCGATGAAGTGCTGGATCAGCTCCTTCAGGCCCATCGTGCGCGGCTGGCGGTTGACCAGCGCGATGTTGATCATGCTGACGGTGATCTGGCACGGCGTGTACTGGAACAGCTGGTTCATCACGACGTTGGGGTCGGCGTCGCGCTTCAGCTCGATCACGATGCGGCACTTGTGCTGCCGGCCGCTCTCGTCGTTCACGGCGCTGATGTCCGTGATCCGGCCCATCTTGACCGCCTCGGCGACGCTCTCGACGATCGACTTTCGAATGACGTTGTACGGCGTCTCGTCGATGACGATCAGCGGCTGCTGCACGCGGCCGCCTTTTCCGCTGCCCTGTTCTTCGAGGCGAACCTTGGCGCGGAGCGTGAGGCGGCCCCGGCCGTTTCGGTATCCGTCGACGATGCCGCCACGTCCGCAGATCACGCCGCCGGTCGGGAAATCCGGGCCGGGGACGATCTTGAACAGCTCTTCGAACGACAGCTCGGGCTTGTCGATGACGGCGACGATCGCGTCGCAGATTTCCCGCAGGTTGTGCGGCAGCAGGTTGCACGCCATGCCCACCGCGATGCCGGTGGAGCCGTTGACGAGCAGGTTGGGAAATTTGCCCGGCAGGATCATCGGCTCCATGAGCCGGTCGTCGTAGTTGGGCTGGTAGTCGACGGTGTCGAGGTTGAGGTCGGCGAGCAGCTCGGCTTCGACGCTGGTCGGCCGGGCCTCCGTATAACGCATCGCCGCCGGCGGGTCGCCGTCGTTGGAGCCGAAGTTGCCCTGGGGGTGGATGAGCGGGTAGCGCATCACCCAGTCCTGCCCGAGCCGCACGAGCGTCGGGTAGACGATCGCCTCGCCGTGCGGGTGGTAGTCGCCGGACGTGTTGCCGGCGATCTTGGCGCACTTGAGGTGCTTGGAACCGGGGCGCAGGTTCAGGTCGTTCATCGAGACCAGGATGCGGCGCTGCGACGGCTTAAGCCCGTCACGGACGTCGGGCAACGCCCGATCCATGATGGTGCTCATCGCGTACGTCAGGTAGCTGTCCTGAAGCTCCTGCTCGATCTGCAAATCTTCAATGCGATCGGTCGGGGCGTCCGTGTCCCCGGCGGGCGTAGTCTCAGCCATTTCATTCCTTCAAAACAGGCGCGCGTGCCGTGCGAAAGAGGCCGGCCTGTAGCCGGCCG
>JBKJRK010000165.1:0-10291 GCA_046593135.1 Tepidisphaeraceae bacterium
CCACCTCATCGACCTCTCTCGCTGGTTTCTAGGCGAGTTCACACAAGTCGCCGGGTCGGTCGAACGCTTCTTCTGGAACTGGGAAGTCGAAGACAACGGCTTCTGCCACCTCAAAACCGCCGAAGGCCGAGTCGCCTGGCTCCACGCCAGTTGCACCGAGTGGAAGAACACGTTCAGCTTCGAAATCTACGGCCGCGACGCCAAGCTCCACATCGAAGGCCTCGGCGGCAGCTACGGCGTCGAGCGCCTGTCCTACTACAAAATGCTCCCCCAAATGGGCCCGCCGGAGACGACCATCTTCGAATACCCCGGCGAAGACCGCTCGTGGCAAGTCGAATGGGCCCATACGATGGCGTGCATCCGCGATCGCAAGATCCCCACGGGAAACATGGACGACGCCCTCGCGACGCTCCGGGTGATCGGGAAGCTCTATGACGGGCAGAAGGGGTGACAAGGTGAGGGGGTGAAAGATGAGCGGAGAGTTGCACGTTTTTCACCTTGTCACCCCTTCACTCTCGATATGGTGCCCGAGACCGTCCCGAGCGAGACCGCCGCGCCACGACTTGTGGCCCTACGATCCGGACAGATGGCTCGCCCCTTCCCCGTTCATCCCCGAGGTCCGCGGCGGAAGCGGGTTCGTGCGGAGAAAATCTTGTTTGCTTGTCCCCGCGTCGCGCCGGATTGGGAATTGGCGGCGTTGCGGGCGCTGATGAAGCCGCAACTTCGTGGGGCGATCGAAAACAGGCCGGCGGGGCAGGTCTGGTCGGTGACGGCGGAAAAAGTTTTGCGATCCGTTTGTTGCGACGTGCGGGGGCGGCTTAGGTACGAGCCGCCGCTGCATTTCCCGAAGTCGGGGGATTATTTTTTCGTTACCGATGTCGAGAATGCTTCGGTCGAGGAAGCGAAAGGTTTCGCGCGGGTCGTTTCCAAGCGATTGCCCGGGTTGTGGTTCGTGTTCGGTCGATTGTTTATCAAGGCCGGCGTGTTTTACCGACGCGAGCGCGGGATCAAACTGAACCTCGTCGTAGCAACCAACGTTCATCTCACGCGGCCGATGCGCGCGGCGCTGCGAGACCTGCTGTAAGGATAACGTGAAGGCCAGCCACGAATGTCACGAATCACACGAATGAATCCTGTCTTCAGAAAACTTCTTATTCGTGTCCATTTGTGACATTCGTGGCTACTCCGGTCTGAACTTATGATGCGATCATGCAAACGCTCCCGCTGCAAACCGTCACGGTCCGGACGAGCAAGCGTAACGAGATGCTCGACGTCACCGACCGGCTCGTGAAAATCGCGCGGTCGAACAACATTCTGGAAGGGATGTTGGTCGTGTACGTTCCGCACACGACAGCCGCCGTCACGATCAATGAGAATGCCGACCCGGACGTGCGGCACGACATGTTGCAGAAGCTGGAAACGCTGATTCCGAAGAGCGAGCCGTATTACCAGCACGGGGAAGGCAACAGCGACAGCCACGTGAAGACGTCGCTCGTCGGCAACAGCGTCATGGTGCTCGTCGAAGCCGGACGGCTCGTGTTGGGGCGGTGGCAGGGGGTTTACTTCTTCGAGTTCGACGGGCCGCGGGAGCGGGAAATGATGGTCAAGGTCGTCAGTTTTAGGCCACTCAACTAACGGGTGGACGCGTACGTCTTCGTAAGTGACGACGAATTAAAAATTTAGAATTGTTAATCGCACCACTCTCGGACGCCGCTGCCTTCCACTCTTTACCGAGGCAGGTTGCGGCCGATAGAATATGAAGAGCAAATCGCGGCGATGGTCCGGTTGCCGGCGGGCACCGGGACAGCGCCAAATGAACAACAAACGAGAGTAATACGGATCGGGATTAATCCGTGCGCGTCATGTCTCAATTGGCCAGCCGGCAGGGCCGCTTCAGCGGCCCTGAACTCGCGGGAGGATTAATCACGATCCGTATAAGGGGCCAGCGAGAGGACCCGTTCATGCCGACCGAAACGTCCATGGGATTGAAGGCGTGTTGTGAGTGCGGCGCGGATGTCGCGGGACAGCCGCGCATGAAAGACTCCCAGGGGCGGTACTGGTGCGTGCCGTGTGGCGAGGCGGATCAAAAGAAGAGAGCGATCGCGTCGCCCACCGCTCCGTGCGACGGCTGCCACCAGCAGTTCGCTAAGGGCAAGCTCGACCCCTTGGGCGGCCACTTTTACTGCAAGGCGTGCCTGAAGAAGCGTTCCCGCGCCGGCGGCACGCACGCTTCGCCAACGGCTCCCGCGCTCGCGGCATCAACGAACGTCGCTTCACATACCGGCGGCGTTGCTGCCGTGTCCCGCAGCCACTCGGGCGACAGCCGTCGGACACTGTTGATGGCGGCGATTTTGGTGGCGCTGCTCCTGTTCGCGCTGCTCTACAATTTCGTCATTCTCTCGGATTGATCGAATCCAGTCTGATAAACGAATTCGGCGTGATTCCCGCGCGGCCCTTTTCATCGCCGACACGCCGGGCAAAGCGAATCGCCGCCCCTGATGCCGTCTGACGGGAAGAATCCGCGGCGGCGCTGATACACTTTGCCCCGGCGTGTGGATTCGGATGCGCGGGTGGGCGGCGCGACCATCAATCGAAATCTATACGAGTTGTCGCACCCGTTCCCTGGCCAGTGAACGCATCGGACCCTCACACGAAATTCGCTGACGTCAGGACTCGTCTCGCGGGCCAGCGGGGGCGCGCGGTATCGTTCAGGCCGGATGACCGAACCCGCCGCCCCAGATCTGGCCACCGTGGTCGCAGCCGTTCCCGCGGGGGGCTGGGCCGTCGGCGTAAGTGGCGGAGCCGACAGCGTGGCGATGCTCCTGCTGCTCCACGACCGGCCGGATCTGCGACTCCACGTTGCGCACCTCGACCACGAAACGCGCGAAGGGGCGAGCGGCGACGACGCCCGGTTCGTGAGTGATCTCACCGCCCGTCTTGCGCTGCCGTGCTCGACCGCGATGCGCTCCGCGGTCGAGCGTGAGATCGGCGCGGTTCATGAGTCCAACACGTCGGCGCGATTCCGTGCCGCGCGTCTTGCGCTGTTCCAACGCGTCGTCCATGAAAAAGCTCTCGCGGGCGTTATCCTCGCCCATCACGCCGACGACCAAGCTGAGACCGTCCTGCACCGTCTGCTGCGCGGCTCGGGATCGGCGGGCTTGGCGGGGATGGTGGGGCAATCGCGTGTCGGCGGGCTGACGATCCTGCGCCCGCTTCTCGGCGTCCGCCGGGATGTGCTGCGGAGCATGTTGTCGGCGCGCGATCAGGCTTGGCGCGAAGATTCGAGCAATACGAGCGACGCCTACCTTCGCAGCCGCCTGCGGCGTGTCTTGTCTCGCCAGCCCGGTCTGGTCGAAGCGCTTCTCCGGCTCAGCCAATCCTGTGGCCGACTGCGCGACTGGACGCGTGCCCATACGCAGGCGGCGGGGGAAACGCTGCGGGCCGAAGACCTCCTCGCTCTGCCGCTGCCGCTGCGGCGTGAGCTTGCACGGCGATGGCTTGTCGCCGCCGGGGTTGCGGAGTCGCGGCTCGATCCCGGCGTCGTTACGCGCCTGCTCGACATGGCCTGCGACGCCGCCACCCCGCCGCGACAGCATTTCCCTGGGAGAATCCTCGTGCGGCGGTCGCGCGGATCGTTGTCTGTTCGACGGCACTAATGGCGACAGCGGTCCGGAAGAATACGCGTCCACAAGTGTTCTGAAAAAATAAAAACGGGCGGGCGAGATGACTCGCCCGCCCGTTTCCACACTCTCTACTGCGACTCTGCGACGACACCAGGGTAGCAGCCGCGGGCGGAAGCCGGCGGGTTTCGCGCCTAGCGCGACGTTCAAAGTTGACTACTGCTTCGGCTCGCCCGGCGGAGGCCCCTGTGGGCGGTCTCCTTCCGGACGCGGTCCGCCGCCAGGGCCGCCTTGCTCGCCGCGTGGCGGTCGGCCTTCGCCGGGGCGTCCCTGACCGCCCGCAACGTCGGGCCGCGGCGGCATCATTTCCTTCAGCTTGTCCTTCTGCTCGGTCGTGAGAATTTCTTCCAGCTTCTGTCGGTTGGACTGCATCGCCTCGCGGAACTTGCCGCGCGTATCGGCTGCGGCTTTGTCGGATTCGGCGCGGAGGTCGATGAGTTTCTTTTCGGTTTCCGAGAGTAAGGCGTCGACCTTTTTCTTCTGCTCGTCGTCGAGCGCGAGTTTTTGAACGTTGTCTCGCAGATGCTCGATCATTGCCGCCGGATCGCGATGGTGGCCCGGACTACCAGGAGGCCCGCCGGCGCCATCCGGACGGCCGGGTTTTCGGTGTTTGCGGTCACCCGGCCCGCCTGCGTCGCGCGGACTTTTGCCGCCGGGCGAATCGGGTGCGCCCGGCCGGCGGGCGCCGTCCCGCGGGCCCGCCTGGCGCATGTTCTCGCGCAGCTTTTCCTTCTGCGTTTCATCGAGCACGTCCATCGCCTGTTCCCGGATCGGCTGCATCGCCTCACGGATCTTTTGCATTCGCTCGCGCGGCTCGGCGCCTTCGGTTTCTTTCAACACTGCGGCCAGCTTGCCCTTCGCCGCGTCGGTGATTTCCTTGAGCTTTGCTTTCTGCTCGTCGCTGAGGTTCAACCCGTCAAACGACTGCCGCATCCGCTCCAGCATTCGCTGCGGATCCGGCCGGCCGCCTTCGCGACCCCCCGGCCCCGGTTTCTGTCCGGCTTCGGCACCGGGTTTAGGGGGTTCGACGGGCGGCTTGTCTTCCGCCCGCGCCGCGCATGCCCAGCCGGCCATCAGCCCCGCCGACAACAGCCCGACCCGCAGTTGCTTGTGAAATTGCATCGTTTGCTCCTTGTTTCGTGCACGTGTCATGCGTGACACCGCTCGTTCAAACGGCGAAAGCGGCAACTTTATTGTGTGGAAACCCCAGGACTTGTTTACCGCTCTGGCATGTCGCCGCTCCCAAGACATGTTGGTAGTCGCTGCGGTTTCGCAAACCGCGGTGCTGTGGACGGTATTGGCGGCACCTGCCAGTGCACGCACGGGTGGCGTATCGGGGCAACTCGTTGTGTTTTTCGGTCTGCGAAACCACGAGCGGCCGATCGGATGGATTCGCCATGGGTGGACCGAAATTGCCCACAGTGTTCCTGTGCGTGTCCGGCGGGCGTTTTGACGAGGCTCGGGATAGGATGATAAAGTTCGGCCCGGACCCGCCTTGGGGGGCGGCGACGAACGGTCGAGCGAGACGGACGTTTTTCGGAGCACCCATGCGCAAGCACCTTCTGAGCCTCCTGTTTTGGTCGACCGCCGCGGGATTGATGTCCTTGGCCGGCTGCGCCAAGAAGCCCGAACTGCCCGAGCCCATTCCCGCCGCGGCGCCGGTTCCGTTGAACCAGTTCGTCCGGGCCTGGGCGTTTCCCCTTGACCTGGCGGAGGGCGATACCGTCAAGGAGATTCACCCGCGCGACACGCAGGTTTTCGCGTACACGAAATCCGGGCGCGTGATCGTCATGAGCCGCGACTCCGGAGAATTGAAATGGGCCGCCCAGATCCGCACGACCGACCGGGCGGGCATGCGTCCGCCGGTGATGACGAAAGAGCGCATCATTGTCCCGACCAGCAGCACGCTGGAATTGTTTGAGCCCAACGAAGGCACGTTCATCAAGTCGATCCCTTTGAAGGTCGCGGCCCGTAGCAATGCGATCGGGCAGGACAACTTGGTCTTCATCGGCGGCGATTACGAAGGCGCGGGTCGCGTGGTCGCCTTGGACATCACCCAGGAATACGTCCACGCGATTTGGCAACTGATGATCCCCAAGGGCGGCTTGGCGTCGACGCCGGCGCTGTTCGAGGGCGTGCTGTACATCGGCGGCGGCGACGGGAACGTTTATGCGGTGGCGCCGAAAAACCGCGAAGCGCTCTGGCCGCTGAAGGACAGCGCGTTCAAAACCGAAGGTCCGATCATCGCGGACCTTGCCGCCGACGATTCCGGCGTGTACGTCGCCTCCACCGACAGCCGGATGTACTGCCTCAACCGCGGCACCGGCCGGCTCAAGTGGCAGTTTTACGGCGGCGTGCCGCTCACGGCGGAGCCGGTCCTCACTTCCACGCAGGTCTTCCTCCCCGTCGCCGGCTCGGGCATCGCCGCCCTCGCCAAGGGCGACGGCGATTTCAACCGCAAGCCCCTGTGGGTCGCCGAAGGTATGGCGCAGTTCCTGGCCGACGACGAAAAATTCGTGTACCTGCGCGGCAAAAACAACGTGATCGTCGCGTTCGACAAGCAGACCGGCGAGCGGAAGTTTGAGAGCAACCGCCGCGACCTCATCACCTTCGCCACCAACACCAAAGGCGACGGCGTCATCTTCGCCGCCAGCAAAACCAACCGCGTGCTGGCGATCAAACCAGTGCTCCGGCCGGGTGTGGTAGGGGAACTGGTGTGGAATGAAGTTGAAGTCGGCGCGATGGCGCTCGCGCATTGAGCCGGGGCGAACCTCGTGTTCGCTCGACATCCTCATGCTCATTCTGATCGCTCGACACGGTCGGGCGCGAGCCGTAGCGCAAGCGGTTTCCGTACGTTCCACAGGTGATATGGAATGCGAGTGGGCGCATCGTGGACGTGTTTTCATCAAGAAGCGAAGCGAAGAACCGGGTCGAGGACGACCCGGCTCACCCGACCAATCATGATCATAGCAAGAAGTGCGTAATTCGCAGGTGAGCCGGGTCGTCCTCGACCCGGTCTGACGTGCGCAGTTGCGTTTTCCCCGCGCGTCCTTACCTTCCACTTCCTTATGTCTTCCGCTTCCGAACTGGTTCCCGTTCGCCGTGTCCTGGTCTCCGTTTCCGATAAGACCGGGCTCCTCGACTTCGCCCGCAGCCTTCATGAAGACTTCGGCGTCGAGCTCCTCAGTACCGGCGGCACTGCCAAGTTCCTGCGGGACGGGGGCCTGCCGGTCACCGACGTCAGCCAGATCACCAACTTCCCGGAGATGATGGACGGGAGGGTCAAGACGCTTCACCCCAAAATCCACGGCGGGCTACTCGCCCAGCGCGACAACGTGGATCACCTCGCCGCGATGAAAGAGCACGGCATCGAGCCGATCGACCTTGTCTGCATCAACCTCTACCCGTTCGAGCAGACGGTCCAGAAGCCGGGTGTGACGTTTGAGGAGGCGATTGAGAACATCGACATCGGCGGGCCGAGCATGATCCGCTCGGCGGCGAAAAACCACCGCTGGGTGCTCGTCGTCACCTCGCCGGACCGCTACGAAAAAGTCATCGGTGACCTCAAGGAACACAAAGGCTCGTGCTGCGGCGCACACCGTCTCAAGCAAGCCCAGCGCGCCTTCGCCCACACCGCCGAGTACGACTCTGTGATCGCCAACTACCTCGCCTCGGCGGCGAAGATCGACAGCGCCGGCATGGTGCTGAACCTGCACAAGGCCCTCGACCTTCGGTACGGCGAAAACCCGCACCAGAAGGCGACGCTGCTCGTCGGCAAGGCGCCCGCCGAGCCGAGCGTGGCGTTTGCCAAGCAGTTACACGGCAAGGCTTTAAGTTACATCAACCTGCTCGACGCCGACGCCGCCCTGAATGCCGTGAAAGAGCTGGACACGCCGGCCGTCTGCATCGTGAAGCACGCGACGCCGTGCGGATATGGGACTGCGGATGATCTGGGGACGGCGTTCACGCGTGCGTACGAAGGCGATCCGCTCGCGGCGTTCGGTGGGATCGTGGCGCTGAACAAGCCGATCGACTTAGAGACCGCGTCGACAATTACCGCGATCGACAAGTTGTTGGAGGTGATCGTCGCCCCGCGCTACGACGACGACGCGTTAAGACTACTGCGCGACCGGTGGAAAAACGCCCGAATCCTCGCAGTCGGCGACATTTCGTCGGCCAAGTTGGACCCCGCCGAGCTGCACATGCACAAGATCGTCGGCGGCTACCTCGTGCAGCAGCGCGACTTGGAAGGATTTAATGAGTCGACGTTAAAAGTCGTCTCCAAACGCCCGCCGACCGCACAGGAGCTGGCCGACCTGCGGATCGCCTGGCTGGCGTGTAAGCACGTGAAGAGCAACGCGATCACGCTGGCCAAAGGCGGCATGCTCGTCGGCGTGGGCGGCGGGCAGGTCGACCGCGTCGGCGCCGCCGGCATTGCCCTCAAAAAAGCCGGCGACCGCGCCAAGGGCAGCGTCGCCGCCTCGGACGCGTTTTTCCCCTTCCCCGACGGCCCTAAGCTGCTGCTCGACGCCGGCGTCACCGCCCTCATTCACCCCGGCGGCTCGCTCCGCGACGCCGAATCGGTCGCCGTGGCCGACGAGCGGGGCGCGGCGATGGTTGTGACGGGACAGCGGCATTTCAGGCATTAGAGACAGGGAAATTTTCGTGTAGCCGGCGCGCTTGCTCGCCGTCGGAACGCTCAAAAACGATGTGCCGTCTCGTGGCCTGCTACGGCCATTCTGTCGGACATTTTGTTTCGCGGGTCGCCGATGCCTGCTAAGATGCTCTTCTTCCGGGCCAATTTCCGGGAACGGGCGGGCCGCAAGCCACGGGGCGTGCGAACTCCGCCCGGCGGCGAGCGTTCAACAAGGGACGGCCGGTTCGTTGTTTGAACCCGCCTGCCGCAAAGTCGGCGGCGCGTCGGGCCCACGGGACCTAACTTGATGTCACGTACTTCCTCGCAACCGACTGCCGGGTCGGGACTTCCGGCCTTGGTGCCGCACGGGCGCTTCAAGGGCAAGCCCGCGATGCCCTTGAGCCGCCCGGTGACCACCATCGGTGCGCGCACTCGCTCGCACGTTCATCTCGTGAGTTCGTCGGTCAGCAAGTCCCACGCGATCGTCGTCAACAACGGCGCCGGGTTCTACATCCGCGACCTCGCCAGCCGGACGCACGTGCTCATCAACGGCCAGAAGGTGCGTGAAGCCGACCTCAAGGACGGCGACATCGTCGCCGTCGGCCCGTTTACGTTTCAATTCAGCGACTCCAGCCGCAAGGGAAGGCGTCCACGCGGCGGCAAGCAGCCCGCCGGCGTGCTGCGTGTCCAGGGACAGCCGTTGCCGCTTTCGCTCGAGTCTCGGGTGACGGTGATCGGCCGGCGGGCGAATTGCGACGTCGTGGTGGACGAGATCGAAGTCTCGACCACACACGCCGTGGTGTTCGAAATGAACGGCAAGCGGTACGTGCGCGACCTCGGCTCGCGGACGGGCACTTACGTGAACGGTACGCTGGTCCACCAGCAGGCGATCGAGTTCGGCGACTCGATCAAAATCGGCCGGATCGAGATGTCTTACGCTCCCGCGGCCGAGACCGCGACGGGTACTACGTTTCAGGACGAGCTGGAAGACCTTGCCGGCACGGCCAGGCTCGTGCCGGACGAGCCGCGCGACCTCGTGTTCGACGACGAGCCCGCCGATGGTGCTGTGGTTCTCCCGCCCCTGCTCGAAGCGCATGCCGACCATGAGGTAGCGCCGGCCCCGTCGCTCGACGCGCTCGAAAATATCGAAACGGGGCAGATTCCGCCGACTGACGCGTTGGATTTGGATCCGGATCTGGCGTTTGAGGCGGCGGTCGAGTCCGACGAACCGGTCGTGCGCCCCGCGACCCCGTTGTCCGAAGCAGCCGTGTCGCTCGCGGATGATCCCGCGACTATCGCGCTGGCTTCTGAGACTCTGGATGCGTTGCCCGACGAATTTGTTGCGCCGATCACAACCGAGCCGGCGGCCCAACCCGTCGCCGATTCGGGCGTCGAATCGGCTTTTGGCATCGAGTTGCTTCCGCACGGCGAAACGCCCCTGGAAGGGCCGGCCGCCGAGACGGCTGACGCCGCGCCCGCCTACGAACCCGCCGGCCTGTCGGGCCTTGCCTTGGCTGCTGATCCGGCGGCCGAAGCGCCCGCGGCCGGGAACACCGATCTCGGCCTGGAGTTTGCCGACGATGCACAGCCCCCCGCCTCAGTTCCCGAGGCGTTGGACGTCATGTCGCTCGCGCCGCTCGAGCAGGTTTATGTGGACGTTACGGGAATAGAGTCCGCAGACGCGTCTTCGGACCCTTCCGCGCCAACTGCGACGGAATGGGATGTGGCCGATCTGTCGGACGTCGAGGTGCTCGACAAGACCGAGCCGACGCCGGAATCCGCATTTGACGTCGCCGGCGCCGCGCCGGCTACGCCGCCCGCGGGTGTTGAAACTTGGACGCCCGAAGCCGAAGCCGCACCGGAAGCGATGACCGATACGGCTTTCGGTCGCGAGGTCGCGGCGTTCGAGGGGCCGGGTTTGGGCCCGCTCGTCGAAATGCCCGCTGCGGGCGGCCCGGACTCGCCGGGTTCCGTA
>JBKJRK010000205.1:0-3830 GCA_046593135.1 Tepidisphaeraceae bacterium
GTAGCATCTCGGCCTTGCCGGCATGATACTCCTCAATGCGCTTGCCCAGGTCTTCCGCCTGCGCCGGTGTCAGCGGGACGTCGCGTGGCGGGCCGATCATGTCCCCCAGCACGCCCCACAGCTCGATCTGCTCGGCAAGGGGCAACTGCTTTACTTCGTCCACGATGTTTTCAAGCGTCATCGCGTCACTCCTGATTTCCACTCATTGTACCATCCCCTTCGTAAGCCGCATGAACGCCGTTTCCAGGTTTACTTCTTCCTCTTTCAACATTGTCAGGTGATACCCTGCGGCGATCAGGTCCTGGGGGACGAAGCTGTAGTCTTCCACGCCGGCGCGGAGGCTGACTTCCAGGAAGCCGTTGCTGGCGGCGACGTTTTCGATGTTCGGATTCTGGGCGAGCATCGCCGCGGCCAGCTCGCGCTCGGGCTCGGCGACGCCGACGTGAAGGATCGTGCCGACCTTGGCCTGTTTCACGATGTCGGTCCAGGGCCCGCTGTAGAGCAGCTCGCCCTGTTCGATGATGCCGACTTTGTTACACAGGTCCTGCAATTCGGGCAGGATGTGGGAGCTGATGAGGATGGTCTTGCCCATCCGCTGGAGTTCTTTCAGCAACTCGCGCATCTCGATGCGGGCGCGCGGGTCCAGGTTGCCGGCCGGCTCGTCGAGCAGAAGGACTTTGGGGTCGTGCACGAGCACGCGCGCGATGCTCAGTCGTTGCTTCATGCCGCGCGACAGGCCGTCGACGGGTGCGTCGCGCTTGTAGGCGAGGTCGGTGAGTTCGAGCACGTCGTTGACGATCTTAGTACGGTTGACGCCGTTGATGTTGTAGGCGGCGGCGAAGAACTCCATGTACTCCTGGACGACCATGTCTTCGTAGGCGCCGAAGTAGTCGGGCACGTAGCCGATGAGCGGTCGGATCTGCCGGCTCTGGTAGCCGACGACGAAGTCACACACCCGCGCCTCGCCCCATGTCGGCTGGAGCAGCGTCGAAAGGATCTTGATCGTCGTGGATTTTCCGGCGCCGTTGGGCCCGATGAACCCGTAGCAGTCGCCCTCGTGGATCTCCAGGTTGAGGTTCGACAGCGCCACGAGCGTTCCGTAGCGTTTGGTCAGGTTTACGGTCTTGATCATTACGGCCATCGCGACACGTCCTCTGTCGATGCTCTTGGTAGTCCGGTGAAAAGTGACGCCGGGGCGCCGCTACAATTTGCCGGTCTTGTCGGGCGCGGCCTTTTCCGTTTCGTCCGATTCGGGTTTCGTCCACGGCGGCGGCAGTTCGCCGCGGTCGAGCGGCAGGGCAAACTGGTAAAACGTCGTTCCCGACCCGACCACGCGGTCGCCCTGGACCTCCATGGGGAATGGGAGCGGGCTGTTTCCCACCGTCGCGCCGAGCTTGCCTCGCTGGGCGAGGACGACCAACTGCCCGGCCGCCACGAGCTCGGACACATCCCAGTCGCGCGCGGCGCGGCGGAGAATTTCGTTGCGGTCGGAAGTACCTTTCGTGTTTTGCTGCGGCGTCAGGCGGTCGTACAGGCTCGCCATCGGGAACGATCGCAGAAAGTCGTTGCGAGAATCATTCATCTGGTCGTTCAATGCGTTCGGCTTCAGGCCGGCGTACCAGAACTCGGACCACTCCTGGGCCAGATATCCCCTGATCGAGCGCTTGTTGCTGCCGCCCGGCTGTGTGCGGTCGGTCGCATTGGGGAATGCTTTTGTCGCCATCTTGGCCGCGTCGTTGTATTCGCGTGTTAAATCGATCACGCCACCGTCGGGCCAGGACGCGACATACAGCACATGGTCCAGATCAGACCCGCCGGAATATGTTGCCGGGAAGTTGAACGCGAAGTAAACATGCGTGAGGTCGGTGCCGGTACGGTTGGTCAAGAGTCCGTTGATCGTTCCGATCGCAATCGGCCGTTTGACGCCGTTGCTGTCCGCCTGCTCGATTCTTTTGCCGAGTTCGACAAGCCGCGGCTTGTTTTGTTCGATCGTTCCGCCACGCGTGGAGATGTCGATGCCGCCGGGGACGTCACCGACCCACCGGGCCTGTAGTTTTTTCAGCGTGCTGCGGTAGGGAACGTCGATCGAAACCGGCTCGTTGAGCGGGTTGTCGCGGACGGGGATTTCGTACTCGAGGTATGCGGGGAACTCCGTCGCGGAAGACTGGTACGCAGGGTGAATTGAGAACGGCGTGACGTAACTCAGGCCCTTCGGATTGTTGTTCAACACAGTGACGGTCTGCTTGCCGTCACGCGGGATGTATAACCCGATCCGGCTGTTTACGACCGCACTGGAGACCGGCGACCCGTCGTCGGCGCGGCCCGCCGAGAGCATCTGCACGAGGCTCACGTGGTGGATTTCGGCGTCGCCGCGCAAGACGAGGCGGACGACGCCGACCGTGAATAGCGTGGCGACCATCGCCGCGACGGCGAAGATTGACCAACTCAGTTCCGTCCGCTTTTTAGCCGCGAGAAAAACGTAACTCACCGGGCCCGCCAGGACCCAGTACCCCACGAAAAACACGCCGGCCAGAAACACCAGCCCGCCCGCGCGGCCTTCGTGTTCCATGCCGCTGAGGAACGACGCCCCGAGGTCGACCGCCGTGCTGGTGAAGTAGCGGCTCTTGGCGTCCTCGGCGTAGGGGGCCTTTTCTCGGGTTTCGGCGCCAACGCGCATGTCGGTGTTGCGCAGGCCGAGCACCTTGTCCCACACGTAAGGCCACCCGCTGGAATTGGGGCCGGTCAGGGCGCGGTTGCCGAGGTCTTGGGCGATCCAAGTCACTGAGCCGACGCCCAACGCACGCCGGGCGATCCAGGGGGACACTTCGCTGGCGTCGCCTTTCCAATCGATCCACTCCTCGCCCACCGCATCGGGCCGGAGCTTGGCGAACGCGACGTTGAACGGGCCTTTTTGTTCAACCGTGCCCCACCGCGTGATCTGGTCGTTTTTTAATCGGTCGGCGGTAAGGTCGGTGGTGTGGAATTTGGACAGTTCACGGATCGGGCCGATCGTCGGTCTGTTGCGCAGTTCGATGAGCCAATCACCCGCGTCGTTCTTCAACTCGACGGGAAGCAGGTCCGCCATCGGCTCGATCTTGAACCGCTCGGCGGGCTGGCTCACGACCAGCCGGCCGCCCGACCGCACCCAGTCCGTCAGCGCCGCCAGCCGGCGCGAGCCGCCAGTGGTCATCTGGGCGGCGTCGGCGTCGAGCCAGACGACGGCGTCGACGGCGTCGTAGCCGATCACGTTCTCCGGCAGGTCATACGGCGTCACCCGCGCGGGCACAAAATCCTCGTTCAACCCGATGGCGTCATTGAACTCGCTGACGGCCGGCGAACTGCCGGACGACCCGTCGGTCACCATCAGCACCAGCCGGATGCCTCGGACGGCACTGAACCCCTGGCGATTGGGGTCCAGGCTCATGATCGGGTCGTTGATCCCGAGCTTAATCAGCGGCTTACCGCTTCGGGTGCACAGGCGGACGTCGAGGAGCTTGTCTAACTCCGGCGCCGACCCGTCCGGCAAGCCCCGGGGCTGTGCGAGAAAATAAACCCAGAATTTCTCCCCGTCGGGCGTCGGGTTGAGCACGATGTCGCGCGTGAAGACGACGCGATCCCGGTCGAGGTCTTCCTGCCGAACCTGAATCTGATACTCGGCCGGCTCGCCGATGGTCGACTTGAGATTCACCAGCACCGGCGTCCACCCGTACGGCCGGTACGTCTTGCCGAACCCGATCTGCTGCACAAACCCGGCGGCCTGGCCAAACGCAGACCCGCCAATCGTCAGAAGGAAAAGCCCCACCAGGAAGGAACGCATCAACCTTAAAAAT
>JBKJRK010000279.1:0-6201 GCA_046593135.1 Tepidisphaeraceae bacterium
TTCTGCGCTTGAGCGGCCTTGCGAAGCGCATCCAATTCTTCGAACGTCTCGTAAGCTTTGTACGCGAGATTCCTGGCAAGCAAACCCTCGATGATCGCGTTGTAGGTGCTGAGCCGCTTTGATTGGAAGACCAGTTCGGCATTGTCCCATTGCAGCCCCAGCCAGCGCAGGTCTTCCAGTAATTGCGTCGTGGCCTGTTCGGTGCTGCGGGCCATATCCGTGTCTTCAATGCGCAGTAGAAATCGGCCGGCCGCGCCGTGATGGCGGGCGAGCAGCCAGGAAAAGAGTGCGGTGCGTGCTCCGCCGACGTGGAGATAGCCGGTCGGTGACGGTGCGAATCGTGCGGTGACGTTGGACATACGCCGCGCGATTATGGGGAGGGTGGCGTCGATGGCAAGACGCCGGGCGGTTGAACTTTGCGGAGTCGCCCGTAGGCCCAGAGGCCAAAGCCGTAGAAGGCATAAATCAGCATTCCAATTCCCACGGTGTATTGATGCCACACGACCAGCAACAGCAGGAGGACAACCACCGCAAGCAGCCGTCCTACAGATCGCTTGCCGCGCAGATAGCGATTCACCACATGCGGATATCGGATGTTGCTCACCATTAGCAGCCCCGCGCCGAGGACAATGAACGGCAGAAGCAGAATGCAGAAAGAGGCGAGAAACTGGGCATTCTGATGATTGCGAAGATCCTGCTGCATGATGATCCACGCCGCCACCGCGCCGCCCGCGCCGGGACTGGGCAGACCGAGAAAGCTGAAGTGATGTTGTTCGCCGTGTTCATTGGAGACGTTGAATCGCGCCAGTCGGATGGCCGCACAACTGAAGTAGAGCGCGCCGATCGCCCAGATGGCGCGGGAAATGACGAACGGCATGTCCGGCAGTTCCACCTTGAATAATTGCAACGCGATGAACGCCGGGGCGGCCCCGAAACTGACGACATCCGCCAGGCTGTCGAGCTGCCCGCCGAATTCGGTGGTATGGCGGGCGAACCGGGCGAGTCGGCCGTCGATGGCGTCGAAAACCATCGCCAGAAAGATCAAATAGGCGGCCGCGACAAAGCCGTTACGTGCCCAGAATTGAGTCCACGGATCGCGGAAAATAAAGCTGTTCCCACCCCCGGCCGCCGCGGTGGCCGCCATCGCGGCGACGTACATCGCGCCGAATCCGCAGACGGCGTTGCCGAGCGTCGCCATGCTCGGCAGGAAGTAAACCGACCGGATGTACGCGCGGCGCCCGTGCCGCCGGAGGCGCCGGCGGCGGTGTTCGCGCGAGGGTTTTGCAAGGCGACGTCGCAAGGGTGTCCAGAGCTTCTAAAACAAGCGAGCGCGAAAAGTATGGTCATGCCGGCGTGATGCGGTTCGCCAGCGGCTCGAATTCCTGGTCGTCGACCTTGACCTGATCCGTGTGGATCGGTTGACCGAGCGTTGCAATGACGTCCGCCGATCCGCGGACGGTTTGGCCGACTTCAACACGAACTTGTGGCGCGAGCCACTTGGGGATCGACAGCTCGGTCCGGCTGCCGAACTTGATCATCCCGATTCGTTGGCCGCGTCGAACCAATTCGCCCTTCTCGGCCGTGAAAATGATCCGGCGGGCGATGAGGCCGACGATCTGCTTGACCACCGCGATCGGCTTGCCGGTCGTCGGCTCGCCGATGACGACGGTGTTTGATTCGTTCTGGCTCGAGGCGTCGTCGTGCTTCAGGGCGTTGATGAACTTGCCTTTTTTGTAGGTGATCGACAACACTTTTCCGTCGCAGGGGCTGCGGTTTACGTGAACGTTGAAGACCGACAGGAAGATGCCGATCCGGACGGCGGGCCCGCCGAGCAACTCGTCGTGCTCGACTTCGGTGATGTCGGAGACCTTGCCGTCGGCGGGGCTGACCATCACGTGCTGCTCGGCCGTGACGTGCCGCTCGGGGTCGCGAAAGAACGCGAACAGAAAGATGAGCACCGGGACGAACAGGAGCGAGATCAGCCCCCACCCGACGATGCCTAGAACCGAACACACGATGCCGAACGCCACAACGCCAATGACCATTTCGCGGAAGCCGTGGCGGGTAAAACGAAGCATGGATTTCAAGCTAGGTCATCGGGCGCGGGGTGTCAACGCGGGATCATAGTAGGGGCGAACCTCGTGTTTGCGCTTTGCGATTTTTTCCGAGCGGTGCGACAGGGCGAACACAAGGTTCGCCCCTACGACGAGAAAAACCTTTTGATCGAATGCACTGTCGCCTGTCGCTGGACGGCGGCGATGCTTTCGAGCAGGGGGATTTCTTTGGGGCAGACTTCGACGCAGTTGCCGGCCTTGCCGCAGTCGCCGACGCCGCCGTCTTCCATGAGGGCCTCGAGGCGCTCGCCCTTGAGCGCGGCGCCGATGGGGTGTTCGTTGAACCGGCGGACTTGGCTGATGACCGCGGCGCCGACGAAATGGTTGGCCGGCGTGTACTGAGGGCAGGCCTCGAGGCAGCAGCCGCACGCGATGCAGCGACTGAGCGGGTACTGCTGTTCCTGTTGTTCCTGGGAGATCGGCGGACCGGACCCGAGGTCGTACGTGCCGTCGATCGGGACCCATGCCTTGGTACGTTTCAGATCTTCAAACAGTCGCGATCGATCGACCCACAGGTCGCGGACGATGGGGAACTTGCTCATCGGCTCGAGCGTGATCGGCTGCTCGAGGTGATGAACCAGCGCGGAGCAGCTTTGGCGGGTCTTGCCGTTGATGAGCATCGTGCAGGCGCCGCACACTTCTTCGAGGCAGCCGCTTTCCCAAACCGGGACGGTCGTGGGCGTGCCGTCGGCGGTGGTAGGGTGGGCGGCGATCCACTGAAGGCAGGAAATCACGTTCATCTGCGGACGATTGGGGACGTGAAATTCCTCCCAGCGGGCGGGCTTTCCGGGACCGTCCTGACGCCGGATGCGCACGACGACGTGCTTGGTAAGAGTGGCGGGCGGGCGAGTCGTGCTGGTCGCGTCGGTGACCGTCGGGTTCATAACCGGATCGTAGGGAATGGCGTTGCGTCATACAAGCGATCAGGAGCGTATTGAAAAGGGGCAAAAAATCAGCGGGGAGCGTGAGTGCCGCGGGTTGCGACATCCAAGCGATCACGAGCGTGTTGAAAAAGAAAGCCCCGGGGGTTCAATCCCGGGGCCTCGGACACTCGATGACGCGCATTGCGAGCTTCGGCAACCGACTATCGGCTAAGACCCACCTGAGGAGTGGCGGCGTCAACCTCGTCCATGAGGTCCTGATACCGATTGCTATTGAGATCGGCGTCGGCTTCGCGACGGGAAACATGCCCGAGCGCGTCCATGACCAGGATGTATGCCTTCCGGCCGCTGCCGCGGACGTCGACAACGCTTGTACCGGTCGTGCCGATCATATCGCCGGGCGTGGCGTTAATCGTGTCGCGGCGCATCAATCCTTCACGCCACTGGAACACGCTGAACTCCGCTTTCTCGCCGGCAACCTTGGCCAGGAAGAACTCCACCTTGGCGCGAATGGTGACCGCCTTGGTCCACCCGCTGTCGCCGGACTTGATGTCAAGGCTTTGAGTCAGCTCCGGTTTGGCGGCCGTGCTCTTGTAGACGGGGTTGAGGATGCGGTAGCGGATCTTGTAGCGATAAGTCTTCCCCGCTTCGACCGTGTCATCGTGGGCGATGATCTTGATGTCGGCGACTGCGTTGACGTCAAAGGTTCCCGGGCCAATGGGCAGGCCCGGATTAACAGGGGCCACGACTCCAGGACGTCCCGGTCTCCCAACGGCGGGCCGACGGGGAGCAATGCCCGGTCGCTGTGGGATTTGCTGCCTTCCAAAAAATTCCTCTTCACCCATGCCCTCAAGGTCGTCCGCCAGCGCCCCTGCCCGTCCACGTGGAGCGCGGGCGCCTTGTTGCCTGCGCGCCTGCGCCTGCTGCTTTTGCTGGTCTGCTTCCAATTTCTTTTGAGCACGGCGCTCTTCACGGCTTAAGGCGGCAAGCTGCTCATTTTCCTCACTGGGCTGCGTCCAGAGGTCGCCGGACAATACTTCATAGAACACTGGAGAGATCACTTCGAGCGGGTTCTGCGACGCCCAGTCGAGGTATGTTGCTTTTTCGAATTCTGTGGCGTTTTTCCCCGGGAAAGGCGGACGGAGGGCGTTGTTCTGAAGTGGTGGGATAAGCCCGTCCTTGCCGACCTTCCCTCCGGGCAGCAGTTCCTGGCGGATCAGCTCGACGTCAAGAATTGCGGTCTGCATGAAAGCAGCCGGGTCGAGGCCGGCGTCGTTGATCTTCTTTTCGTCGATCACCGCGGCAAACGACTTCGCCAGCGATTCGGCGCTGATCGTAAATGAGCCGGACCACCAGTCGCGATCAGCCTCGATCATTTTCGGCGGCTCGTTGGCTCGCTTGGGTTCCCACGCCGGATCCTGATACGTGACCGTCGAGCGACCTGTGTTGGTCGCCCCGGCGCGGGCGAGGGGGATCTTGGGCAGTGCTTCGACCGGTTTGGTACTTTTCTCGGAGATCCCTGCGTCAACCACCGCTCCGGTGCCCGTCTGCTGTTGGATACGGTGTGAGTTGATCTGGTTGCCCGAAAGCAAAGCGAGCGGCTCGCTGGAGCCTTGGATGGCGGCGACAAAACTCTCGACGTAGTCGGTGATCCTGATTTCCGGAATGTCGGTCTTGGCGATGTCGCGCTTCAGGTCGTTCAGAGGTCCTTCGACAGTCGCCGGATCAACTTCGCCCGGTCCGAGCGGCTTACCGCCTACGGAGGTGGTCACAGGGTCCTTCACGACGTAGGAAAAAATCATCCATAGAAGGATGAGACCTCCCAAGCCCAATGCGAGCCACTGGACGTGCTTCTCAAGTAAAATGAGCTGCTTTTGCATGGGGCACCTTTACGGTTTTCGTCCTCGTCTCATGTCGGTTTTTCGCCCGGCGGCAGATCGGCCACCTGACGTCAAAATTCTTCGCCGATGGGCATTCCGCCTGGAAGTCCTCCTGGCGTGCCGACAGTGCCCTCGGGCGGGGGCTTGGCGCCGACCAGTTGCTGCACTGATTCGGGCATGAGGGCGTTCTTGTATTCGTTTTCTTTATCCACCGTCCACGACCTCAGGAACAGCGCTTCACATCCGAGCGTCAGCTCCGCGACGGCGTCGTTCCCGTAGAAGTAGCCGTTCTGCTTTAGTTCCTCGGCCGCATTGACGGTGGCAACGCCGGTGGTCAGGACGGTGAACAGCCGGTTACGTTCGAGCTCGGCCAAGACCTGCGGGATCTTTCGGAAATCGACCCGCAAAATCAGTTCAAAGTGGATGACGTCGTAAAGCTCATACGAAACTCGGCCGGTCGGGGAAACCGCGTAGACTTCCGGTACGCCGTTGACATTAAGGGGCAGGGCCGCGCCCGTGTCGCCCGCGGCCGGCGGGGCAATGCCGGGCGCCCGCGAAGGCAGCACGTACTGATCAACGCCAAAAGGCACGTTCAGGCCCACGAGATGTTTCACCGGCGCGTCCAGCACGTTCTTCGCACCGCGGTTGACCGCGTTAATGGCCGCGACAACGTCTTCTTCGATCCACAACACGTTTTGCGCGTACCAGATCTGCGCGTCCGTGACCGACTTGCCCGGCTGCACGTCCTGGCTGGCCGGCAATGAACCCTCGTCGAGGTAGATCAGATGCTCGAGGGCGCGCTTCTTTTTTTCAGTTTCCTGAAGGTCGACCATGTTCGCCTGAAACTCGGCAGAAACCTGTGGGTAGTTGTCGTTATTTCCAATTTTAAAGATTCGAGGGTCATAGTCCTTCTTCCAGATTGCCTCGGCGACCAGCGTGATGTCGTCGGCCGTGGGAGGACGCGTCGCTTTGAGCACAAGCGGCAGGCCGCTCGTCCAGCCTGATTCCGGCTCGTTGGTGATGCCCAGCTGATTAAGATATTCGATCGGGAACTCGGAACGCGCCTGTGAATTGGCCCGGGGTAGGGAGCCCGGAACCAAAGGCTGGCGCACGTTGAGCTTCGAGACGGTGTCGAGCATCCGGTTGCTCTGCGCGGTCAACTGCTTCGTTTTTTCTTGCCCGACCGCAATCACCCGCTCGTTCGGAAACCGTTCCAGCGACGGCTGCTCGGCAGTGCGTTCCAGTTCAAGCGACGGCAGCTTGCGCGGCGCCTTTCGCAGGTCTTCAACCTGTTTGTAAGTTGCCGCGCGCTGGTTGACCTCGGTT
>JBKJRK010000302.1:0-2782 GCA_046593135.1 Tepidisphaeraceae bacterium
GCGCGCTGGTTGACCTCGGTTTGGAGGCCTTTAAACATGCCGCTCAGCGGCCAGAACCATGCAACGATGGCGGCCAATGCCGCCACCCCGCAGAGAATGCTGACGAGATTCTTTTTGATGATTTCCATGTGAATGGCCCTCCTGAAGTTAACGGGCCGCGGTACGTGCAATTGTGACGGCGGGGTTGCCGGTGGTGGCCGACGCCGACGCCGGAGGCGGAGGTCCTTCCCCACCGTCGGCTGGTATCTCCGGCGTCGGGGGCGCGGGCGGTGCCGGGTCGAGCACCACGGCAATCAGGAACGTCAGGCGGTTGTCGCTGGTCGCGTCCTCCCCCGTGACCGGATCCAGAATGACCGGCGGCTGGTTCGGGTCGACCGGTTGGGCGGCGAGATTCGCCGCGTCAAAGTTCAACTGCGGCATGTCGTGCGGCAATAGCTCGTCGGCCGCAGCCGCGTCGGGCGACGTGGTGGCTTTGGGCGTGGTGCCGGTGGGTGGACGACCGGCGGGCGGGCGAAGAGCGCCCGGGCCGGGCGGGCGGGCGCCGGGGCCGCGATAGCCGGGTTGGCCCGACCTGGAATTCCGGAACCGGGGGACGGTATCTTCGAATTCCTCCACGTCGCTTAGCGCCGGCTGAAATCCGCGACGCGCCGTGGCGCCCGGCCGAACCCGGTTGTTAACGAATCCGCTGCCACTTCGGCGCATCCCGTTGTTGCGGTTGGCGCGGTTGCGCTCGGCGAGTGGAACGTTCTTGAGGTCCGTTCGCCCGACGATCTCAACACGCTCGATGCGGAATTCCTGCCGGGTTTGCCCTTCGGGCTTCGTCTGGTCAACCAATGCCGTGCGAACGGCTTCGGCGACGGCCGTCCACTTCGTCATGGGCGTCGTGCAGGTCAGGGTGAGCAGGTAGCCGCGCTGCTTGCTCGCCGGTGTGGCGGCCGCGTCGGCGGCGGCGGCGGCAGTAGCGACGCCCGGCGCCCCGATCGAACGCGGAGCCAGGCGGAATCCCGCCCCTCCACCCGACGTTGCGTTGTTCGCCAGCAGGATGAACTCCGGCGCCGCCATTGTGTAGAAGCCGGACTCGTTCTTAGCAACGGCAGGGGTTAAGTCTTCTATATATTGCGGTAGGATGTCGTCGAGCAAGACCACTTTCCGCTCGTTCCGCTTTCCCTCAGGCTTCGTGCCCGACTCCGGCAACGCCTTATCGATCGCGAGGAGAATTTTGGGCTGAAGGTCACGGAGCTTTGTGAGCGATTGCAGGCTTGCGATCTGCTTCCGTTCGGGTTCGCCGGACGCTTCGACGTCCTTCCAATGCGTGTCGTAGCGCTGCGCGACTTCCATCTGCTCCGCGATCGTCTGGCGGGCCTCGGCGGTGGCCGCGAATTGCATCCGGTCGTAGTAGTACCGGCCGACCTGCACCCCAGTCCCTAACACGACCAGCGCCGCGGCCGCCGCGAACCACTTCGTCTTCTCCTGCCACATCCGCTCCTTGCGGATGGCAGTCGGAAGCAGCGAGCTGGTGATCTTTCCTTCGCCCATCGCCTGGACGGCCAAGCCGTAAGCGCCGACGGAAGACAGCACGTTGTCGTTGAGCAGCGCCGCCACGCGGGCGTCGGTCGGGGCGGCCGCGCCCATCGTGTCGAAACGCTGGACGTCCAACTGCAATTGCATCTGTAAAAACTTGATCAGCCCCGGCAGGCGGAACGTCCCCCCGAGTACGATTACCCGGCTGATGCGCGAATCGCGGTGTACCGACGCGTAAAACCCGATCGACCGCTGAATTTCGGAAACGAGCGTGTCGAACACCGGCCGCATCGCCTGAAGAATCTGGCGGGTGTACTTGCTCGTGGCCGCGTTCCGCTTCAACTCCTCGGCCTTGGGAAACTTCAGCTTGAACTGCTTGATCAGCGCTTCGGTAAAGTTGTTCCCCCCGACGGGGATGCTGCGGAGCCAGACCTGCTCGCCCTCGGCGATGATCAGGTCGGTGTTATCGGCGCCGACGTCCACGATCATCGTCGTGCCCTTGATCCGCTGGTCGTAGGCGACGGCGTTATAAACGGCCAACGGACTCATCTGAACAGTCTGCACGTTCAGACCTGCGTCGGTGAAATTCTTGATGAGCTGGTTCACCAGCTCTTTGCGCATCGCAAAGATCCCGACTTCCTTTTCGGGCGAGCCTTCGTCCTGAAAAATCTGGTAGCTCCACTCGACGTCGTCGAGCGGGAAGGGGATCTGCTGGATCGCCTCAAACCGGACGATTTCGGGGACCTTCTTGTCTTCGACCGGCGGCAACTTGATGAACCGCGCGAAGCTCGACTGGCCGCTCACGCCCATCGCCACGGCGCCGCCTTTTTCGGGGTGCTTTTGGGCGAATACGGCCAGGGCGTGGTTGACCAGGGCCTCCTTGTTGTCCCCGGCGTCGGACAAGATGTGCTCGTGTTCGATGACGTCGACGTCGTCGATCCGCAAACCGCCGGCGCCGTCACGTACTAATTTGATGGCTTTGAGGGCGCGGTTTCCGACGTCAATGCCCCAGGCAAATCGTGGGCTGGCCATGTGCGTCGCTCCTTGCGAATGTCATCCGGTGTGGACGCTTCGCTTCCAGTCAAGAAAACAAGAAACGCGACGAACGATCCCGCGTCGCGACGGCCCCATCGGGCCGAGCTTGACGGCGGGAAATTCGGTAAGTTTCACGTTTCCATCCAGGCGACGCGCCAAAAGGGGGATCGGCGGCCGCCGCGGTGCTTCGTTCTATGGTGTAACGTCTCACCTATCGGAGTACAAC
>JBKJRK010000109.1:0-4843 GCA_046593135.1 Tepidisphaeraceae bacterium
GCGGTGGTGCAGGCCGGCGGCGTGAAGTTGTGCGGCGAGGTCGGCGGTGGGTTCGAGCAGGCCATCGAACGGCGTGCCCGCCTGTACGAGTTTTTCCGCGTCACGGTAGCCCGCCAGATCAAGCGACACGACGAAACTCCGCCCGTCGGCGAGGCTCCCCCATCCCACCAGCGGCACCGTCGGAATCCCCGCTTGCTGCAACGCCTCAATCCCCCGCACCTCGTCAGCCGCCGGCGTTCCGGGGGCGTTGGCCGGAAACCGCTTTACGTGAAGACGCACTCGCGACCCGTCGCCACGCTTGGCGTCGAGAATGCAGTTCTCGCGATCCGCGAGTGTCCGCCAGGGTTTGATGTCCGATTGCTCGAAGATCGCCTCGGCGTCAAGGCCGATCTCGCGTACGAGCGGCTGATGGCCAGCGGCGACATGGAACGTGTGGCGGCCTGCTTCCGACATCTTTAGACCACGAAGTCGAAGGCACGAAGCGACGCCCGAACTTCAAGACCTGCTTTGTGTCTTCGTGACTTCGTGTCTTCGTGTTTAATGCTTCGCGTCGTCCCTCAAAAACCGGCTGATCCCCGGCTTGAAGATCACTTTCCCCTCGACCACAACCAGCTCTTCGTCGAGATAAAGCTGAACCGCCTTGCTCAGCACGCGGCCTTCCAACTCGAGCCCGTTGAGCTTGACGTCTTCGAGCGTGTCGATGCCGACGTTGATGTGAAAAACGTCTTGCATGATGACGGGGCCTTCGTCGAGCTGTTCGGTGACGAAATGGGCGGTGCAGCCGTGGACGCGGACGCCGGACTCGAAGGCTTGCTTGTAGGGCGCGGCGCCGGGGAAGTACGGCAGCAGCGACGGGTGGATGTTGATGATTTTGTGGCGGAAGGCCTGGACGAATTTTTCGGGCAGGATTGGCATGTACCGCGCGAGGACGATCAGGTCGGCCTGCTGTTTCTTCAAAGCGTTTTCGAGCCAGGCGAAATGCTTGTCGAGATCGTCGTGCGGGTGCCAGAAGAACGGCAGGCCCGCCTTTTGGGCGACGGGCTCGAGGTCTTTATGGTTGGCGAAGACGCCGACGATTTCGCCGTGCAGCTTGCCGTGGCGGTGGTCGTCGATGAGTTGTTCCAGGCAGTGCGGCTCTTTGCTCACCAGCAGCGCGACGCGCTTTTTCCGCCGTTCGCTGTGGAGGTGAACCTTGACCTCCATCTCGATCTTTTTGCCCAGTTCGAGCAGGCCGGTGATGAGTTCGGCGAGGTCGCAGGTGATGTCTTTGAGATCGACGAGCATGTCCATGACGAAGAAGCCGCGGACGACGCGCTGCTCGATGTCCTGGATGTTGATGCCGCGCTCGGCCATGTAGGTGGCGAACTGGGCGACCACGCCCTTCTGGTCCTTCCCGAGCACGCTGACGACTGCCCTGACCGACTGCTGAGACACAAATAACTCCTTGCGGGGAAAATGGCCCGGTAGTCTACCCGCCCGCCGGACCGGCGTAAAACGCGCCCGGACGGGCAATGCGGCTCGGAGCAAGTTATCCTGCCGCGGTGGAAGGAATCGAGACGGAAACGGAGCCTCAGCGAATCGCGCCCAGGGAAATGATCTCGGCGGCCGAGGAACGGTTCGAGCGCGGGAGGAAGATCGTCGGGGCGGTGCTGGCGCCGGTGGCGTTTCTACTCGTGTACTTCGTCGTGCTGCGCGACACGTCGCTCGCCGAGCCGGGCAGAAGGCTCAGCGCCGTCCTCGCGGCCGTCGCGGTGCTGTGGGTCAGTGAGGCCCTGCCGTTGCCGGTAACGGCCCTGCTGGGCGCGTGCCTGTGCATCCTGTTCGGCGTCGCGGACGCGAAAACGGTGCTGGCCCAGTTTGCCCACCCCATCATTTTCCTTTTTCTCGGCTCCTTTTTCCTCGCCCGCGCGATGGAGATTCACAAGCTCGACCGCCGGCTCGCGCTGCGGATCCTTTCGGTCTCTTGGATCGGCGGGCGCCCGGCGCGGGTGCTGGCGGCGGTCGGGGTGATCACCGCCGCCATCTCCATGTGGGTCTCCAATACCGCGACCACCGCGATGATGCTCCCCATCGCGATGGGCATCCTCGCCGCGTTGCACGACGTGCGCGTCCGCGACGGTTTGGCGTCCGGCCCGTTGGACGCACGCCGGTGGCCCTTCGCGACGGGCATGATGCTCATGATCGCGTATTCCGCCTCCATCGGCGGCATCGGCACCAAGGTCGGCTCGCCGCCGAACCTCATCACCCTCGGCGCACTGGAGAAAGTCGACGTCCACATCACGTTCTTCACGTGGATGAAAATCATGGTCCCGATGCTGGCCGTGATGTTCGTCGTGCTGTTCGGGCTTCTGCATTTCATGCATCCCGACCGCACCCGTCGCGCGACCGCAGGTTCAGAGTCGGCCGGCCTGCTGACCTACCTGCGCAGTGAGCGTGAACGTCTCGGCCCCTGGACGCGCGGTCAGGTCAACACGCTGATCGCGTTCCTGGTCGCGATCACGCTGTGGATCGTCCCCGGCTTCATCCAGGCCGCCGCCCCGCGCAACGCGACGCACGCCTCGGCATTCTTCGAGCAGCGGATGCCCGAAACGGTGGTCGCGCTCGTCGCCGCTCTACTGCTGTTCGTGCTGCCGACGAACTGGCGCAGGGGCGAGTTCACGCTCACGTGGAGCCAGGCCGTCCGCATCGACTGGGGCACGCTGATTCTCTTCGGCGGCGGGCTGTCGCTCGGCCAGTTGATGTTCGACACGGGCGTCGCCAAAGCGATCGGCCACTGGGCCGTCGACCACACCGGCGCGCACGGCGTGTGGGGACTGACCGCCGCCATGATTGTCCTGGGAATCGTCTTGTCCGAAGCCACGTCCAACACCGCCTCGGCCACGATGCTCGCCCCCATCGCGATCGCCATCGCCGCAGGGATGCACGTCAGCCCGATCCCCCCGGCGTTGGGCGCCTGCCTTGGCGCAAGCTTTGGATTCATGCTCCCGGTTTCCACGCCTCCGAACGCCATCGCGTACGGCTCGGGTCTGGTGCCGATCGGCCGGATGATGCGCGCGGGGTTCCTGTTTGACGCTCTTGGCGCTGTCGTTATTTGGGCCGGATTGCGGGTGCTGCTGCCGTTGATGGGGCTGGCGTAGCAGGCGGGGCGAGCGAGCGGTTGAGGAACACGAGCGACTGCCCGCGCCGCAGTCGCGCGACAAACGCGGCGGGCATGCCGTCGGCGCGGCATTCGAGGGTCAGTTCGACGTCTTGTCCCTGACGGGGTGAAAACAGGATCGGCCACGCCGCGGCGTCGGCATCTCGAATCGGGTGACGAATCTGCCCGTCGGCCCGGGCGACGTGCTGCGTGTAATGACCAAGCCACGGGCCGAGCCGCTTCTCCGTCAGGAGTTCGGCACTCGTCGGCTGTTTGCCGTTCCACCACGCGATCGCCCCCGCCGTGCCGACGCTCAGCAAGACGACCACCACCCACACCCGCCGGTCGCGCGACAGCGACGCCGCCAGCACGGCGATCGCGAAACACGCGAGCGACGTGACGATGACCTGACGAAACCGAACCGGCGCCTCGAGCGCGTCGTCCGTCGGCCCGTAACGGTCCGGCTGCACGAGTCGCACGACGGCCGCGTCGTCCGGCGGCAAGACCCACCACGCCCCCCGCCGTTGCCACGGCCAGCCGCTGCCGGGCCGAGTATCCGATTGGATGGCGACAGCGGTACCCGCAGCAAGCAGCATCGCGAGTTGCGACTCCGTTACCCGCGCCGCGGCAGACGCATCCAGCAGCACCGCATCCAGCGCGCCCCACGCCATCACCGCACCGGGAAGCGGGTCGGCGAGATCGAGCGACACTCGAATTATCTGCTTGCCAGGGAACAAGTCGGCGGCCAGCGCATCGGCTTCGTTTGGATTCGTTGTGATTCCGATCAGGCGTTGATCGTCTCGAAGCGGAAGAAGAACTTGTTTGGCGGTGCCGATTCGCGCGTTGGCCGTAGACGTAACTTCGCCGAGCGGAGCAATCGCCAGCAACGGAACGACGGCATTTCCGCCGGGCATTTCCGTCGGGACGGCGCCCGACGCCGCGACGCGCACGACCCCGTTCACTTGTCCGTTCAAGCGCACCGGCAAGTAGCGGCCGACCCGATAGTGTTCTCCCAGTGGAAACGAAACCTCGACCTGCGCCTGCGCGACGCCGGGAAACATGAACGGCGCAAACAGCAGGACGATGGCGGCGGCGAATCGCTTCACATCCCCAGCTCCACCGCCAGCCGCAGCGCCTCGGCGACGCTCCACGCCTGTGCGGGGCAGCCGTCGGGACGGTGCGGCTCATCCGCTTCGAAGATCTCGCTGATCGAGCCGATGCAGGCGTCGTTTTCCAAGTGGTGAATCAACGGCTCCAGCCACCGCTTCGCCTGCTCGACCGAAGCCGGCGACCGCTTGTTGACCTTGAGATACGCCTCCAGAAACGCCCCGATCGGCCAGGGCCAGATCGTGCCGTTGTGATAAGCGGCGTCCCGCTGAACCTGGGCGCCGGTGTAATGCGGCCGGAAATTCGGGTCGCTCCGCGCGAGCGTGCGCAGGCCGACGGGCGTGAGCAACTCCCGCCGGACGACTTCGACAACCGCCGCCTGTTGCTCGTCCGACAGCGGGCTGTTGGGGAGGCTTACCGCGAAAATCTGGTTCGGCCGGATTGAGGCGTCGCGCCGGCCTTGGTCGATCACGTCCGCGAGACCCCGGAACGGGCTGATCCAAAACGCCTTTCCGAAATTCTCCTTCACCTTCGCGGCGAGGTCCTTCTCTCCCATGAGGACCAGCGCGTGATACCACAACGCGTTGATCTCCACCGCCT
>JBKJRK010000555.1:0-4022 GCA_046593135.1 Tepidisphaeraceae bacterium
GAGAAACTCGAAGTTGAGAGAATGCCATGATCTAAGCGGGAAGAAGAAACGGAAGCAAAAAATGGGACAGTCCCGCTGCTGCCTGTGGGGCATAAAATGACTATTTCTTTTTCAACATTGTTACGACTCCGACACCTATCGCAATTCCCAAAGGAATCGTGATGAGAGGAAGAATAGCCAACCCCCCAGCGGCAGTCGGGTCGCCTCCACGCCAAACATAAACTTGAGCAATCAGAAACGGGACTGCAAACCCCAAGCCACCACCGATGACTCCACCAATCACTTGGAACGGAAACTTAATGCAGACCGCGATGAACGCTAACGCTGCGAATCCGATGAGAAAGATTTGAGATAGGGTCTGTATGGTCATAAGCGGTGATGCCTAACTCTGATTGACTCGGAAGCAGAAAACGGGACAGTCCGATGTCCCTCTTATCAACTCAGCTTATCAGGCACGCAAAGGTGTGATGTCTCTCTTATCAACTCCTCTTGTCAACTCCTTATCAACTCCACTTCAGACTTCAACTATTGTCCCCGTCGAGCAATCGACCGATCCCGCCGAGCACCGATCCTTCTTCCTTCCCGCCTCTCGCGCCGGCCATCAAGCGGCCGGCGAGGCGCGAGAACGGGAGCGACTGTAACCACACGTCACCCGGCCCTGTCAGATGCGCGAGGAACAGGCCTTCGCCGCCGAAGAACATGTTTTTGATGCCTTTTTGCATTTGGATGTCGTACTGGACGCTCGGCTGGAGGGCGACGAGGCAGCCGGTGTCGACTCGGAGGGTTTCGCCGGGGCGGAGGGAGCGTTTCACGAGGGTTCCGCCGGCGTGGACCATGGCGATGCCGTCGCCGCTGAGGCGTTGCATGATGAACCCTTCGCCGCCGAAGAGTCCGACGCCGAGCTTGCGCTGGAAGGCGATGCCGACTTGCACGCCGCGGGCCGCGCAGAGGAAGGCGTCTTTCTGGCAGATGAGTTCACCGCCGAGCTGGTCGAGGTGGCAGGGAATGATCTTGCCCGGATAGGGCGAGGCGAAGGCGACCTGCTCGCGGCCGGCGCCGGCGGCGGTGAAGGTCGTCATGAACAGGCTCTCGCCGGTGAGGGCCCGCTTGCCCGCCGTCATCACTTTGCCGAGGAAGCCGGTCTGTTGCTGGGCGGAGGGGTCGCCGAAGACGGTCTGCATCTGGATGCCGGGGGTCATGTACATCATGCCGCCGGCTTCGGCGATGCACATCTCGCCGGGGTCCAAGGTGATCTCGACGTACTGCATTTCAGAGCCGAAGATTTCGTAGTCGATGACGTCGGAGCGTCCCTGGCGTGGCGGCGGCGGAGGGCCGCCCGCGCCGCCGGTGGCGTTGCTTCCCGCCGCGGCGCGGACCGCCGCCATCACTTCCGGCACGTTCTTCGCCTCGGCCCAATTGCTCATGCCCGGCCCGTAAACATGCGCCGCGACGCCTCCGACCCGGGGCAACTGCTGCGCGAGTTCCGCCAGCGACATCGGCCCGACCTGCTTGCCATTCACCGCGTAATACCAAACCCGATCTGTTGACATCATTATGCTCCGTTTGAAGTTGCGTTGAGACGACGCGCCCAGCCCCCGGACACGATCCACCGTTGGATTCATAACAACCGCACGCCGTCGGAGGCGTCAATTATAAAGTTTGACGGAGACGC
Organism: Tepidisphaeraceae bacterium; assembly: GCA_046593135.1. GTDB lineage: Bacteria > Planctomycetota > Phycisphaerae > Tepidisphaerales > Tepidisphaeraceae > JBKJRK01. Next base: position 1,673 of record JBKJRK010000555.1, read on the forward strand.
TAGGCACGCTCACATAAAACCCGTGGCGACTTCCGCAAGAGATTTATTCCGCGATAAGCCCGCCGTCGCCGGCGCGTTCGCCTTCTTCGGCGGCGGGTTCGACGTGAACGATGACGTCGCGGACGTTGGCGTTGCGGGCGCGGATGGCGTCTTTCACTTCGTGCGCGATGCGATGGCCTTCGCGGACGGGCAGGTCGCCACGGACGTGGATGTGCAGATCGACATAGAGGTCGAGGCCGACTTTGCGGACGAAGCATTTGTCGAGCCCGAGCACGCCGGGCACGGTCGCGGCGGCCTTGCGAACTTCTTCCTCGAACTCCTTCGGCGGGGCCGCGTCGAGCAGTTCGTTGACGGCGGGGCGGAGCAACTGCACCGCGTTGAACGCGATAATGCCCGCCGCGAGCAGGGCGGCGAAGTCGTCGGCGCTTTCGTAGCCCGGACCGCCGACGAGCGCGATGGAGATGCCCACGAACGCCGCGGCGGAGGTGATGGCGTCGCTGCGGTGATGCCAGGCGTCGGCTTTCACCGCCGTGCTGCCCATCGCCTCGCCCGTGCGGGCGACGAATCGGAATAACCATTCCTTCACCGCCACAACGACCACCAGCACGACGAGCGTAAACGGCGCCGGCGCGTAATGCGGCGTCAGGATCTCCCGCACGCTCTCCAGCGCGATGATGAACGCCGCCGCCAGCAGCACCAGCGCCACCAGACACGTCACCAGCGGCTCGGCCTTCCCGTGCCCGTAAGGATGTGTCTCGTCCGGCGGGCGCGACGCGTAGAGCAAGCCGACCCAGACAAGAATCGATGTAAAAATGTCAAACGCCGACTCGATTGCGTCGGCGATCAGCGCGTACGAGTTGCCGAAAAATCCTGCCAAACCTTTCACGACGACGAGCACGCCGTTGGCGAACACGCCGATCAGGACAGACCGCATCCCGGCGCGGGTTCCGACGGCGGGGGTGGGTGAGGTCGAACGTGTCATGCTCAGAAAAGGGAACTCAATGGAAACCTCACAGTCGTCATTTGGTCTCGTCGAAAGCTTGGCAGGCATCCGGCAGGCCGTCAAACAAGGCAATCGCATGTGCCACATTCGAGCGGGAAGCAGTAGGGGTGAACCTTGTGTTCGCCCTTCGTCCTGCGTCGGAAACGAGGGCGAACACAAGGTTCGCCCCTACGAATGCACCAACATGCGACCGCCCGGGTCGTTAAACAGCAAACCCGCGTCGCTTGAGGGTTTTGGCGTCGGGCCGTACAATCCGCCCCCCGTTTCCAACTGGCGGGTCGCTAAGGCGCTTCCGCTGTGACTGAATCGATATTACATGAGTGACAAGACCGATCACCCTCCCGTTCCCGAGGCGTTTGCCGCCTTGGGGGTTCGACCCTCCATCCTCCGCGCCCTGGCCGAGGCCAAGTTTGTGAAGCCCAGCGAAATCCAGGCGCTGCTGATTCCGCGCGCGCTGGCCGGGGTGGATATCCTCGGCCAAGCCCGAACGGGCACCGGCAAGACGGCCGCGTTCGGAATCCCCATTCTTCAGGGCGCGATCAAGGGCCTGGCGACCCAGGCGATCATCCTCGTGCCCACGCGCGAGCTGGCAGTGCAGGTGGAGGCGGAGATCCAGCGCCTCGGACAGTACACGCCGATCCGCACCGTTCCCGTGTACGGCGGGCAGAAGATCGCGGCGCAAATGAAGTTTCTTAAAAACCACCCTGAGATCGTGATCGGCACGCCGGGCCGGGTGATCGACCTGCTGGATCGCCGGATCATCAACTTCGACAACGTCCGCTTCGTCGTCCTCGACGAAGTCGACCGCATGCTCGACATCGGCTTCCGCGACGACATCCGCAACATCCTGTCGCGGGTGAAGGGCGTGAAGAAGCGGCTGCCCCCAGACGCGCGGCAGGGGGAAGCGGCGCAGGGGAGCGATGGAGCAGCGGAACAGCAGGGGGGCGACGCAGAGCAACGCGCTGCTGGCGCGCAGGAACATACCGGCCACCAGACGATGTTTGTTTCCGCGACGTTCACCGACGAGATCGAAAAGCTCGCCCGGCGTTACATGCGCGAGCCGGTGGAAAAACTGATTGCTCCCGGAGCGGATGATAAGCCCACGGTCGAGGAGGTGGAGCAGTACTACTTCGCGGTTCAGCCGTGGGACAAGTACCGGCTGCTGAGAGCGCTCTTGCTCCGCGAGAATCCCGAGCTCGCGATCGTCTTCTGCCGTACGAAGCGCGGCGCGGAGAAGATCGCGAAGCGCCTTCACTCCGACGGCATCGAATGCCGCGAGATTCACGGCAACCTGGCCCAGAACAAGCGCGACCACGTGATGCAAGGCTTCCGCAAGGGCAAGTTCGA
>JBKJRK010000123.1:0-6749 GCA_046593135.1 Tepidisphaeraceae bacterium
TGGTTCGACCGCCCCGTGATGCGCTACCCGCACGTCGCCTTGATCGAGGGCCCGCTCCAGTGGCTTTTCCGGAAAGACGCCGACGGCCGGGCGCTGCACGGCGTCATCAGCTCGGCGCGCGAATGGGTCGGGCGGCCGAAGGAACAAGGCCTGGCACTGTTCGAGAAACAGGTCCGCTCGCTGTTCCCCGCCGCACGCGACGCCCGGCTCGAACGCGGCGTGGTGGTCATCGAAAAACGCGCGACATTCTCCCCCCTTCCCGGCGTCGAACGCTTCCGCCCAAACCAATCCCCGCCCGAAGCCGGCGGAATCACCAACCTGTTCCTCGCCGGCGACTACACCCGCACGGGCTGGCCGGCGACGATGGAGGGAGCGGTGCGGAGCGGGTATCTTGCCGCAGCCGCCGTACTGCGGCGGGTCGCGCCGGCAGACGCCGTGCGATCGACGTTCGTCGTGCCCGATCTTTCCGTCCAGTGGCCTTCCCGGCTGCTCAGAAGAACTTTATGAAACCTCAACTCCTCAAACCGGTTGCCCTTGGCGTCTTACTCCTCGCGTGGGCTTGCACCGCGTCGGCCCAAACGACCGCGGAGCTCACCCTCAAGCCGTGGAAGGACGGGTCGTTCGGCGAGACGGTCGACAAGATGATTTACCAGCAGCAGGGCGACGTCGAAGACGAGCCCGGCAACCGCAACGCGCAGGTGTTCTGGTGGGATTCGCGCGGGCGGTTCCGCTTTAGCAAGCACGACCCCGAGGCCTTCTCGCTCGCGTACCGCTACCTGACGGTCAACTTCGACACCAACTCCCGCAAAATCCCCGACACGCTCGACGACATGAGCCTCGCGGCGGGCATTCACCTCGGCGACGTCGGCGAATTCCACGCCTCGGCGGTGCTCGGGCTCGGATACGCCGGCGACAACCTCTTCGCCGATTCCAACGGCGTCTACGGGGTCGGCCACCTGCTGCTGGAACGGCGGGTCAACGAAACCGACTCGCTCGTGCTCGGCGTCGGCTACGACGGCAACTCCGGATTCCTGCCCGACGTACCCCTGCCGGAATTCGCCTTCACCCGCCGCGGTAAAGGGCTGGTCTATTCACTCGGCTTCCCCGCCAGCAGCCTGCGGTGGGAAATCGCGCCGCGCCTGGCCTTACAGGCGGGCTATTCGATGCCGTACAGCGGCGACGCGACGCTCGAGTACAACCTCGGCCACGGCTTCAGCGTGTTCGGCAACTACACCAACTCGTTCAACGGCTTTTTCCTCGACGGCGAAAGCCGGGAAGACCGCCTGTTCTACGAGATGCGCCGGGCCGAGATCGGCCTGCGGTATCAGAACCCCGACGTGTTCCGCGGAATCGCGCTCGACGTGGCGCTCGTCGGCGGCTACGCGTTCGATCAACAACTCACCCGCGGCTTCGACGCCCGCGACCTCAACCGGTTTAGCGGAATCTCCGACGAGCCGTACATCGGGATCATACTGATCGGGGCGTTTTGAGAAGAGAAACAAAAGCCTGTCCTGTCAAACGGTCGCGAATCGGAACGAAGACACGACGCGTACACACCCCGGGCGTTGGTATTTTGAAAAAGTCGCTCATGCGACATCCCTGCCCTCGCAGATGTTGATGAGTTCAGTAAAGGCGTAGACGCCCGCTCGCCGTCCCGACCCTGCGCGCACCACCTTGATGACGCATGCTCCCTCCAACGTCCGCAGAAGCTTTGCAACGGTTGCCTTACTTACGGGACGCTCGAACTTCAGGTGCGTGCTTTGAAAAACTGGACGGTCAAATAACTGATCGAGGAGTGGTACGGCGTAGAACGAGTGCGTCAGGCCGATCACCTGTTTCTTCGTCCGTTCGTACAAGTCCATCACGGCGCGTGCCTTCTTCGAGTTCCGCACGGCTTGCTCTTCCACGCCTGTCAGAAAGAACTCGATCCAGCGGTTCCACGCGCCGTCCTGCTTGCCCAAGGCTCGCAGTGCCGCAACATATTCCTCCCGTTGTTCTTCCAACCATTCTGACAGGTAAAACATGGGACGGCTCAGAAGCTTCCGTTCGTATAGGAACAAAGGGATGAGAATACGACCCAAGCGACCATTGCCGTCCAGAAAAGGATGCAAAATCTCGAACTGGGCGTGGATTACCGCAAGCTGCACCAGCGCGTCGGCCCCTGTGTGGTGGTAATACTTCTCCCAGTTATCGAGATACTCCACGAGAACCAGTGGCGACGGCGGGACAAATGCGGCCCCCTCGATGGGCGTGCCTTTTGTCCCAATCCAATTTTGAGTTCTGCGAAATTGTCCCCGCGCCATGTTCTTTCCGCGTACGCTGTCGAGGAGGATGTCGTGGAGGCGCAGCAGCAGATTGAGCGTGAATGGTTTTTCGGGAAGCCACCCTTCCGCCTCGCGCAGTGCTTTGCGGTAGTTGAGAATTTCCTGAATGTCGAGTTGCTTCTCGACGCCCGCAGGTTGCTCGCCCGCCTCGTACCGCAGCACTTCGCCCAAAGTTGCCTGCGTTCCCTCAATTCGGGAGGACAAGACGGCTTCCTGCGTGGTCAGAGGCGATAGCAAGAGTTCGGCATTTGGAACGCCGTAAAGCACCCCTTCGTAATGAGCCAATGCTCGATTTGCTCGGCCGATAATCGGGATTAGCGGCTCCCATTTAACCTCGGTGAGCGGAAGTTTAGTCGGGACAAAGGGTTCCATTGCATATCTTCCAACGCATACTTCCGACTTTGAGTAAATCCAATCCCGCTTTCAGTATACGAAAGGTCGGTTACGTATGCTACGCTTTCGTCAACGACTGATGGATTTCCTCTCGTCTTGAGAAGCCTTGGAATCCCAATGTGCTTCGAATTTCCTGACCCCCTGTGGAATTGCGAAGACGCCATCTGCTTTCTGTCTATTGTCTTCTCGTTTCAGCCGCCCTTTTCAACCGCCACAGCAGGAGCGGACGCACGACCAGCAGGGTCGCGAGGTAGATGCACGCCGTGCCGAGGGTCATCACGAGGCCGAGGCTTTTGAGGCCGCGGTGGTTGGCTAGGAGCCAGAAGAACCCGAAGCTGCTGCACGTCACGTAGGCGCACAGGAGCAGGGCCTTGTCGCTCGCGTCCCAGCGTCGCCAGTAGCGGCGGGGGTCGTGCTTGGCTTCGCGGTAGCGGTGAACCATGAACACGCCGTACTCGTGGCCGGCGCCGATGAGGATGGGCAGGCCGAAGAAATTGGCGAAGTTCCAGTCGGCGCCGATGAGGCCCATGATCGACACGAGCATTGGCAACCCGAGCGCGAGCACGCTGACGGCGACGAGCGTTTGCGGAATGCTCCGCAAGTCGATCAGGACGAGCACAAAAATCAGGCAGAGCGCGTACGCGGTGGCGCGGTGGAACGATCGCTCGATCGACGCGGTGGTGTGAAAGATGTTCGACGCGATGCCGGTTGGTGCGGAGCTTCCCGGAACACTCTTCACCGCTTCCTCAATTTCGCGGACGAACTGGCGAAGCTGCTCGCGGTCCCAGAGGTCCTGCCTGGGCAGAATGTGCAACGCCATGGTCCCGTCGGCGGCGACGAAGTGGTTGCGAAGCTCTGGCGGGAGGTCGTTCACGCGCGGCGGGCCGGGGTTGAACTGAGTCAGCATTTCCTTCAACTGGGTAAGAAACTCTGGCTGCCAGCGCGTCAATCGGCTTGCCGCGGCGTCGCGACGGTCCGCCGGAACGTCAAGCCGCTTAGCCAGTTCGTTGAGCACTTCCGCGGCTGCGAGAAGGGCCGCGCGATCCTGCCCGGCCGACTTTTCCGCCGCGTCTGAAAACTTCTTCGCCAGCGCGCGGGCTTTGTCCGCGAGTCTTGGGACGTCGTCGGGATGAACTGGCGTGACGTTCGCCCAATCGACGGCCGTCAGCTTCGCGTTCGCACCGAGCCACGCGGCGTTGTCGTAGGCCCCGGTGATCGATTCGGTGCTCGCGACCGAAGGCAAACCTTTGACCGCGTCCCGAACTTTCCGCAGGACGTCCAGGTCTTTCGACAACACGACCGCCGAAAACGTCTGGAGTTTTCGCACGAGCTGCACGGATTCGAGGTTCTGCGCCTGGAGTTCGAGCAAGTTTGGGTTGAAGCCCGTGAGCGGGGCGTAACGAATCCCGCCGACAAGCAGAGCAACTGCCCAAACCACGGGGAGCAGCAACCGCCATCCCCCGGCCGGCGCGGACGGACGGACCGCCGAATCAACCGCACCGCCGGGTTGATTTCGGGCGCGCGTGACGCGGACGGGGAACAGCGTGAGGATCGCGGGCAGCACGGTGTATCCGGCAAAGAGGCACAGGAGCAGTCCACCGCCGGCGATGATGCCCAACTCCGCGGCGCCGCGAAAGTCGGTGAAGACCGCGACGAGAAACGCGCCGGCCGCCCCGAGGCAGGCGGTGTTGATCGGCGGGCCGACGTGGCGAAACACCCGCCCCCAGACGGCCCGCGGGCTGGCGTGCCGCCGCACTTCCTGGCGGTAGCGCACCAGGATCTGCACGAGGTAATCCATCCCGATCCCGATCAGCGCGATGAGAAACACGATCGACAGCAGGTTCAGCTCCCCCACCGTCAGCTCCGCCCAGCCGAACGTCCAGCCGATCGCGACTCCCAGGCTGATCTCGGCCGCGACCGCGAGCCAGACCGAGCGGAGGAACAGGACGAGCCCGATGAACACGACGACCAGCGCGATGACCTCCGCCCGCGTGCTGTCGCGATCGGTCGTGCTCATCTCGTCGGCCTCCAACGCGGGCCGGCCGGTGACGCCGGCCTTGAACTCGGAAAAGCCGGCGATCGCTTCCTGAACCGCGGCCCGAATCTGCCCGACCGTTTTGGAAATCGCCGTGAGGGAGTCGAACTCCCGGTCGGGATAGATTCGGACGAGAAGCAGGTGATTCGACTTGTCCGTCTCGTCGGGCACGTAGTAATAGCCAAAGTCTTCCGGCGTATTGGCCCCGATCGCCGTTAAGTCCGGCAGGCCCGCGCCGGGCCGAAGCGGATCGCCCTTCCCAACCAGCACCTCGTTCCAGCTCTGAGCAACCTCCGTAACAAAACGCGCCTGTCCGGCGTCGCCCGGGCCGCGCGCCTGCGAGCTGAGGAACCGGTCGATCACCGTCGGCCCCAGGAGGCCCGTCAGCAGATTGGGTTTCTCGCCCAACAATTGAATGAGCGGGACAAACTCGCGCACTTCCGCCACGCGCCGGGCCAACCGTTCCGGCCGCTCGAACAGCAAGCCCTGGTCGCCGAGCTTGTCGACCGGCACGCGAACGTCGACCGATTTGACGACCTTCGGACCCAGCTTTCGCACGCCTTCCGCCACCGCATCGGCCGCCGCGATCCAGCGCTGCACGGAAGGAGTTATGCCCCGGTCCGCCCGCTCGATGACGACGTAAATCGCCTCATTTTCGGGGAATTTTTCGATGTACGCGAGGTAATTGGCGAAGAACTTTACCTTGGGGCTGAAGAGCTTGTTCTGATCGGTTGAAATATCGAGGCGGAGATACGCCCATGTCGTGCACGCGACCAGGACCGCCCCGGCGATCGTGAGCGTGAGCTTCGGATGTGCGACCACGCCGAGCACGGCGCGGACGATTCGTCGTTGGAGAATGCCCATTCGCGATGGAGAACGTAGCGATTTATCCGGCGTGCGTCAGCGCGGGTTGAAGAAAAGGAGCCACAGAGACACGGAGGCACAGAGGTGTTTCTGGGAAATTAACACCCTTCAATTTTGCGGAGGCCATTTTTTTGCCAGCTGCCAAATCGCGGTGCGACGCGGAATGGCTCGCACGCCACTGTGTCTCCGTGCCTCTGTGGCTCCTCCGCTTTAAGCCATCACCGTTCGCTTCGCCAGGCCCGACACGGTTTCCCACGCGGCGCCGGGAAAACGTTGGACGTCGGTAAAGATCTCGCTCATCGCGCCGAGGAACCAGTCGAGGTCTTCCTTCGTGATCGTCATCGGCGGCAGGAATTTGATGACCTCGGTGTGATACCCGGCCACCTGCGCGAGAATGTGATGCTTTTGCAGCAACGGGATGATGATCATCTGCCCGAACACGCCGAAGTTGAGCTTGTGGAGCATGTCCCAAGCCATCTTGAGCTTGAGCGATTTTTCCGGCCGGGCGAAGTCGAGGGCGAACATGAGGCCCTTGCCGCGGACGTCGGAAACGAACGGGCACGTCGGCGCGAGCTTCTTCAATTCGCCCATCACGTAGTCGCCCATCTTCGCGGCGTTCTCGACGAGCTTGTCTTCTTCGATCACGTGCAAACTCGCGAGCGCGGCGGCCATGGCGAGGTCGTTTTGGCCGAAGGTGTTGGAATGGACGACGCAGCGCTCCATGCCGCTGAAGACACAATCCATGATCTTCGGCCGCGTGAGGATCGCGCCGACGGGCACGTAGCCGCCGGACAGCGCCTTGGCGGTGGTGACGATGTCCGGCTCGACCTCCGGCCAGTGCTGATAGCAGAACCATTTACCGGTCCGGCCGAGGCCGGACTGCACTTCGTCGATCACGAGCAACGTGCCGTATTTGCGGCACAGCCGCTGGGCTTCGGCGAGGTAGCCGTCGGCCACGACTTCGCAGGTTTTGCCTTGGATGGGCTCGACGATGAACGCGGCGGCTCGTTTCGTCGCGAGGGCGCGCTCGAGGGCCGGGAGGTCGTTGAACGGGACTTTTTGCGTGCCGGGCATGGGGTCGCCGAAGCGTTCGCGGAAAAAGTCGGCGCCGTTGAGGGCGAGCGAGCCGGTGG
>JBKJRK010000080.1:0-3452 GCA_046593135.1 Tepidisphaeraceae bacterium
GTTGCCGCCGAGGTTGATGTAGGGCGCGATGCCGATGCCGTAGAGGTAATCCTTGGGCGCTCCATAGAACTTGTTGAGGTACGCCAGCTCATTGTCGAAGCGCGAGAGGTTCGCGTACTGCCCGCCGAGCATGACGCGGACTTTGGTGTTGAGCGGGTTGGGTTTCCCCCCCGCCGCCCAGACGGCCTTGAAGCGGTCGCCGAGCTCTTTCGTCTCGCGTGCGTAGCGGCGGTCGGCCCACGTGGTCGTGTTGGTGGTGCCGCCGTCCTGCAGGTTGGAACTCGGGTTCGCCGCCACCTCGGCCTTCGCCTGGTCGGTGTTGAACTTCGTCTGGTCGAACTGCGTGTTCCAGACCTCGTTGCTGTATTCGAGGTAGATGTTCAGTTCGGGCTTGAGCGTGTTGCGGAGCAGCGTGGCGAGGTTGTTGATGTAGTCGTCGCTGGCGCGCGCGGGCACGTTGACCCACACGTCGGTATTCAGCGCGTTGGCGAGCTCGATCGCGTATTCCCATGCGATGCCTTTGCCCGGCACGAGCTCGCCCGGCGCTTTGGCCTTGGTTTGCGTTGCGTCCGTGGGCTTGGTGCGATCAGCCCAGTTCACGACCGGGTTATTGTTCGTCTGCGTCCAGTCCATCAGGCGAAGAACGTTAGGTGATAGGTCGCGGAGCAGGTTGAGATATTCATTAGACAGGGTCGGGAAGCCGGTGAGGTTATAGCCCGGGGGAACGGCAACGATGTCGCGGACGCTGCCGCTGGTGCCACGGAACTCCAGCGCGAGTGTGAGCACGCCGGCGGGCACAGTGATGTTGTACGTGTGGACGCCGGTAGCGGCGTCGTAGGAGAGCTTGGTAAGCGTAGGGAGCGGGGCGCTGGTCGGGACGGTAGCCCCGCCCGCCGGCGCGTTGCGCGCAACGGTTACAGTCACCGCCGCCGGGCCCTTGAAGGACATTTTGTACACGCCGGCGTCAATCGGCACGCCGTACTCGGAGTTGTCGGCGAGCGAGAACGTGAACGCTTCGGTGGGCCAGCCGTCAACGGTAGTTCTGACGAAGTCGAGTTTGCCGTTGCTCGCCAAGCGGTTGGCGAGGTTGTAGAAGCCCCGGGTGGTTTTGACGAGATTCGTGAACGGATGGTCCTGAATGCGGTCGCTCTGCATGTTCAGGTTTCCGCCGAGGGCAGACTTCACCGCGACCACCGCCGTCGGCGACACAGTCAGGTTGGGCGTGGCGTTGGCTAGCGGAAAGCTGAACGCTTCGATCCCGCCTGGCAGGCCGGAGGTGATGACGCTGGAGAAAACGAGGCGCGTCTCCAGCGATTCAAGGACGAAGCGACGGGGCGAAACGGTTCGGAATGTCGACATAGACACGGCCTCCACTTTCCGTGGGAGTTTCCCGACGGCATTACAACATCACGATTCGCCTTCCGGCGGATCTGAGCAATTTCAGAACACGAGTTCGGTTGCCGCGGGCATCGCCGCGACCACCCCCACTTTCACGACACTCACCCCTCACGGGAACCCCCATTTTCGAGCGACGTCCCGACGATGTCAAAGGCGCGCGTGACGGTGGCGCAGATTTTTCGATGAACCGCTTTTTTCCACAACTGTATCTCTACAAGGCATATATGTAGCTTTTGCCCCGTCGCGCTCGCTTCATATTTCTGAAAGGTTGTTAGCCTGTTGGCCTTCGGCAGCAGGGTCCGGGCATTTTTTTTGCGCGGGGGTGTAAGAAAACAAGGGCGTTCACGGACAATGAAGAGACGGGCAGCCGCGGCGAGTGTCAGGTGGAGTTGAATGCGGGTGGAGTTGAATGATCGATTGGGAAGACATTGCTCGTCTGCACGGCCCGCTGGTCTGGCGGACGGTCTACCGTCTGCTCGGCTCGGGCGGCGCGGAGGCGGCGGATTGTTTTCAGGAGACGTTTTTGTCGGCCCTCCACTTCTCGCGCCGGCAGGAAGTGAATAACTGGCCGGGCCTTCTCACGCGCATCGCCACGACGCGGGCGCTGGACGCCATCGACCGGCGGCGAACCGAATCGCGGCGGCGAACGGCTGTAGGCCCTGACGACCTCGACCGCGTGCCGTCGTCCTGCCGCGGGCCGGCGACGAACGCGGAAGACGGGGAGTGGATGGGCCAGTTCCGCGCGGCGCTCCAAGAGCTACCGCCGGGCCAGCGCGAGGTGTTCAGCCTTCGTCATTTCAGCGAGATGAGCTATGAGCAAATCGCGGAGCAGACTGGGATGTCGGCCAACGCCGTCGGCATCACGCTTCATCGCGCCCGCGGCGGGCTCCGCCAAGCGTTAATCGCCGCCGGCGCTGCCGGGGGACGCGATTTAACGCGTGAAATGAAACCGCGAGATTTTATGCCCTGCGAAGACGCGAAAACGGCTGGCCAAAGTGTCTGAGGCGAACCATGTCAAACGACGAACTTCATCACCGAAAATCGCACACCAACGGCGACGGCGCCGATGCTATGGACGAGTTGTTGGACCGGTTGACCACGACCCTTCGCGACATGCCGATCTCACCCGGCCCCGACCGCCAGACCTTCGCCAGTACGCTCTCGGCCCTCCGCGCCGCGGACAAGTCGCCGCAGGGTCGCAGGCCGCCCCTGCCGCGGGCTCAATCCGGGCGGATCTTTTCCCTGAAATTCGCGGTGAGACTGGCCCTCGCCGCCTGCGTTGTGGCGGCCGCAGGCGTCGCGCTTTTCACGATGCCGACGCGTAACAACATCGCGTTCGCCAACGTGCTCGAACAAGTGAAACAGGCCAGCGCCATCCGTTGCAAGGTCAAGACGACGAGAACGATTGGTAAGCTTCCGAGCATTAATGATGCAGTCGTCGAGGGGATAACGATGACGATCATGGGCAGCCGCACGCGGCAGGACACGCCCGGACACATCATGATCTCCGACTTCGAGGAGGGCGAGATGCTCATGCTTGACCCACGAATGAAGGTGGGTCTCCGCCTGACGTGGCGGGACGTGCCTGCTCAGAAAAAGTCGGTAAATTACATGGAGCTGCTTCGGGCGATGAAGCCCGATGGCGCGAAGGACATTGGCTTGCAGACATTCGACGGAAAGAAACTGCGCGGCTTTCGGTACGAAGGGCAGGGCATTGTGATGACGATCTGGGCCGATCCTAAAATCGGCACGCCAGTGCGAATCGAAACGACATTTAGCGCGCCGATGTTGACCTCGAACGTGGTTATGCACAGTTTCGAGTGGGATGTGCCGGTCGAAACCGCGCAAATGAGCTTTGAAGTGCCGAAGGACTATACTATTATTGCCCTTAGATGGCCGCTTCTGAAGCAGTCGAAATGGACCTGGTGGTCAAAGCCTACGCAGGTTGGCGACCCTCAATAACGGCACACGGTAAGATCACACCCCAGCGCCCGTACGCCGTGCGCTACCATAAAACAAATCCGGCGGGAAACCTCCGGTGGATTGCAACACAG
>JBKJRK010000094.1:0-8842 GCA_046593135.1 Tepidisphaeraceae bacterium
TCGTCCCCGGCGAGCCCGCGCCCGCCGCCCCCTCGACCTCCGCCCCCTCCGGCGGCGTCACCGGCACCGCCGGCTCGGCAACCAACACCACCCAGACCTACACCGCCCCAGCGTCAGACGTCCCGCGCGAACAACCGACTGCGGATGATCCCTCGCCCCCGCCGGAATCAACACCTCCGGCATGAATCTGGAATAGCCCAGCTCTGCATTTTCGCCATGCCGGTCGGCCGCAGTGTCGCATTGCGAGCAATTCTGCGGCCGTGCGGGTTCATCGCGGTTTTCACTCACCCGCGCAGGCCAAGTGCAATGCGTCCGGCCTGACTCATCCCCAGTTTGGTGATACGGTTTCTGACAAGTCGCGCACGGCGGCAAACGCCGCGGGTGGGCTGGCGTCGATTTTGTTGATCATGATCAAGCCGATCGTGTAGATGCTGCACTCGTGATCGCGGGTTGTCGAACACCAGGCTGACGGCTTGAACTGCTGCTTGGCGATCAGGCCCACGCCGCACAGAAGCAGGTACGCGATCGCCAGGATCAATAGCAGGCGGTCGAGCCGCTCGGGCTTTTTGACCTTCGTATCGCGCAGGCTCCAGCCGTTTCGCTTGTTCTTGTCGTCGCGGAACAGTTGCTCGATCGTCATCCGTTGGCCGTAGAGCTTGCACAGCTGATGTGCGGTGCCCGGCTGGTCGCTCATCAGAAACCAGCACTCGTCGCGCTTCTTGGGGAGGTCTTTGCGCCAGCGGACCACGACATTCTGGGTCACGGCCCCGTCGCTACGGTAGCTCACCCGCTTGAGCACCTTGGCGATCCCTTTATAGACCGGGTAATCCAGCAGCTTGCCGCAGAAGCCGTGGAGACGAACAGTGACCGACGGCTGGATGCGGATCACGTAGCCGAACCCCTGCTGCTGGCAGAACGTAGCCAGCGCGGTGCGTCCGAAGCCGCGGTCAGCGAGGATCACGACCTTGATCGATCGCGGGATCATGTCCCGGAGGACCAGGAGCAACGACTCCTCAAAGGCGTTGCGCGAGCGGTGGCCCTCATAGACATGGTTGGCCGTGCTGGCCCAGGCGACCGGGGTGCCGCGTCCCTTGAGCACCGCGCTGGCCAGCAGGGTTTGAAACCCCTTGATGTCCACCCAGTCCACCGCGATCAGCAGCTTCTTCTTCCGCTTCTTCAGTAGCTTGCCGACGATCCCGCGCATCGCATCGGCCGGCTCGACTTTGTCGTTGGCGCAGAAGCGCCAGCACCGCTTGATCTGGTGTTTGGCCGTACCCTGCATCATCCGACCGATGTTGGCCAGCGACACACGCTGGACACGCATGGCCGCCGCGACCAGAATCGACAACGTCTTGGCTTGCGATAATCGCAGAGAAACAGAACAGACCGAGACCACCCACGCGATCGCGTCCTTGCGATGCATGATCGACTCCTTTCAGTCGATTGTGCCGGGGTGGCCACTCCCGAGCCCGATACGAGCGGGCTCGGGCTATTTTATGCGCCGCACAGAGCGGGACGGGGAACTGGGGATGATTCAGTCTGGCGCGGTAGCCTTCCGGCCGTTTGTATATCGCCGTGCGCGAGCGTTTTGGATCTGTGACAGGCGTTATTGCGGCTTGAGCGGCCATACCAACCGTTTAACAAGGAACAACCTTGACCGGTCGGGAGCGTATAAAGATAATGGTCAGCGTGGCGAAGTTCCGCATCGACAGTATTGCGGCCTTGGCGCGGCAGCTTGAATTTGCGCCGCACGACACCCGCGGTCTGCAAATCGCGGCTGCAGAGGAACTTCTGCATACCATTGACCCTGCCAAGGCCTACCCGCTCGAATTCGTCATTTTCCGCATCACGGGTTACCGGCCGAAGACGGCCGAGGCAGATCTGCTGACCGGGATTGGACTTCAGCACGATCTGGGGCTGCTGATCGAACTGGTCAGTGACACGTTAGACGTTCTGACGGCTTCCGTTGCCGAGCCGGTGCTGAGCATCGACGACGTCACCGAGCGGTTCAACGTCACGAGCAAGACGATTCAGCGCTGGCGCCGCAAAGGGCTGCCTGCCCGGCGGTTCATCTTCGGTGACGGTAAACGGCGGGTGGGATTCCTTGTCGGAAGCGTCGAGCGATTTTTCTCCAACCACCGCGACCAAGTTGCCGCGGGGATGAATTTCTCGCAGGTCGACGACTTCGAACGGGAAGAAATCCTCCGTCGCGCCCGCAGGCTCGCGGTGTATTGCGGGTGCTGCACGCAATCGATTTCGCGGCGGATCGCGCGCAAGCTCAGCCGGTCGCCCGCGACCATTCTTCATACGATCCGCAAGCACGACCAGGAGGATCCCGCCGCCGCTATTTTTCCACTCGCGGCCGAGGCAATTGGGGACGAGGAGCGCGCGAGAATTCTTCGCGGTTACCGGCGCGGGCTGACGATCGAATCGATCGCCAAGCGCAGCTGCCGGCCCCGGCAGGCGGTTTACCGCGCCGTGCTCGAGGAGCGCGTCGCCAAGCTCAATAAGCGTAAAGTGAAGTTCATCGACGATCCGTTGTATCACCAGGATGATGCCGACGACGCCGTCGCGGCGATCCTCACCCAGCAGGACGTAATGGGAGGCGGCGGGCGCGGGGAAGAGTCGCGCGTGCCGCGGGATCTGCCGGCGTATTTGCAGGACCTGTACCGCACGCCGTTGCTCTCGCCGCCGCGTGAGCGGGCGCTGTTCATCGCGTTCAACTATCACAAATATCGTTTCGTCGCCGCCCGCCGCCGGCTCGAGCCTGAGTTTGCGCGGGCGAAGGACCTGGCCGAGTTGGAAGGCCACTTGCGGCGCGCGACCGAGTTGAAGAACCAGATCGTGCAGGCGAATCTACGGCTCGTTGTCAGCGTCGCGCGGAAGCATTTGCGTCCCGCGCTGTCGCTCATGGAGCTTATCAGCGACGGAAACATCACGCTGATGCGCGCCGTCGAAGGCTTCGACGTCCACAAGGGAAACCGCTTCAGCACCTACGCCACGTTCGCCCTGATGAAGGGATTCGCCCGGAGCGTGCCGGAAATGTTGGCCGGGCGGCATGTCGGCCTTGGTGGTGACGATCGGGCGCTCGCCGGCGTCGCCGACGCGCGGCACGCGGGCCGTCACGATCAACTCGTCGATCGAGAACACGTTGACCACCTGCTTTTGCGGCTGGACGACCGTGAACGCCGGGTGGTGCTGGCGCATTACGGCTTGAACGGCGATGCCGACGGGCCGGCGACCTACGAGCAGGTGGGCGAGCAGCTCGGACTTTCAAAGCAGCGCGTCCGGCAGATCGAACAGTCCGCGCTGGAAAAGCTGCGGACGATCCTCCCCTGACGACCGGTTTATTACGCACTCGCGCGCGGAACGCCGGCGGACACGAATTAACCCGTTTCCCACTTGGCAAATCACAAAACGAGTTTGAATATTGCCGCAATGATGCCGACAGCGCCCAGGAGAATTGATATGGCGCTGAGCATCCCCCCGCGCACCCGTGGCGACAGCGCGAAAACCACACCCACGAGCCCGAGCACGATCGCTCCGATCGCCAGAACGAACCCAAACCCGGCGCCGCTGACGAAGCTGCCGACGGCACAGACCGTCGCAAGGATCGAAGGGATGCTGTAGCTGGGCCGGGATTGGATCGGGCCGCCGGAATTGTAGGTGCGTGTCATGATGCGGCTGACTGTACCGATTCGCGCTGCCGCACGGAACGTCGCAATTTCGTCAGGATTTGTACCCCTTGGGGTGCTCCTTAAACCAGTTCCATGCCGAGCGGATGATGGTCTCCGGGTCTTTGTGCCTGGCTTCCCATCCGAGCAACTGCTTCGCTCGCGCCGGGTTGGCGTAGAGGGCGATCGCGTCGCCGGCCCGGCGGGGGCCGAAGGTGACGGGGACATTCTTGCCCGTCACTTTTTCCGCCGTCGCGATGATCTCCTTTACAGAGAAGCCGGCGCCGGTGCCGAGGTTGCAATAGATGGGCGAGAACTGGTCGAGCTTTGCCATCGCGGCGATGTGGGCGTCGGCGAGGTCTTCGACGTGGATGTTGTCTCGGACGTTGGTGCCGTCTTTCGTCGGGTAGTCGGTGCCGAAAACGGTGATTCCCGGACGAACGCCCAGGACGGATTGGAGCACGACGGGGATGAGGTGAGTCTCGGGGTGATGGTCTTCGCCGATCGACCCGTCCGTCGCGCAGCCGCTGGCGTTAAAGTAGCGTAGTGCGGCGAACTTGAAATCCTTCCACCCGAGCGGGACGTCGGCAAGGATCTGCTCGACTTGGAGCTTGCTGCGCCCGTAGGGGCTGACGGGCGCTTTCTTTCCGTCTTCGGTGATGGGGACGGTGTCGGGGTCGCCGTAGACGGCGCAGGTGCTGGAGAAGACGAACCGGTTGACGCCCGCTTCCTGCATCGCTTCCAGCACGCTGATCGTCGTCGCCACATTGTTCCGGTAATACATCAGCGGCTTCTCGACGCTCTCGCCGACATAGGCGAACGCCGCGAAGTGCATGACCGTGTCGATCTTGTGCTCGCGGAGGGTTTCGACCAGCGTCACGCGGTCGTTGAGATCGGCCGCCACCGCGGGGACTTTCAGGATGTCCACCACTGTTCGGTGCCCGCGCGACAGGTTGTCGTAAATAACGGGCGAATGGCCGGATTCCTTGAGCCGTTTTACAGTGTGCGACCCGATGTAACCTGCGCCGCCGGCGACCAAAACGTTCATCCTGAAGCTCCTTCGTCCATAACCTTCGGCAACAACGAGGGGGAGTATAGGGAAGCAATGACATCCGTGTCACGACCCGTGTCGCAACGCGCCGATCATCGGCCAAAATTTGAGTAGAGGTGGATGTCGATCTGGTGATAGTGCGCGTTGAAGAACCGCGCCGCAAACAAGATCGACTTCTTGAACACCTTTTAGAAAGCACGTTGACGGCTCAGCTCGCTATACCGTACAACGCATCATGCGTCGGCGTCGTCCCGCGTGGGACCGCTCGGCAAGATCCCTTGAAGGAGTTCGCAGATGAAAAAGAGCATGCTGCTGTTGGTCCTGGCGTCGCTGTCCCTGGCTTTCGTTTCGGCCGGTTGCAAGGGCGGAGCGAAGGTTGACGAGGACGGCGCCAAGCTGGAAGTGAAGCCCACGAACTAGAGTAAGTTCATTTCAGGTGAGCGGCGACTCCGACCGCCGCTGGCAGACCCGCTACGGGTTTGCTCTTACGATAGTGCTAATTTCGACCTGCAAACGGACGGCCGCATCACTCAGGTGGTGCGGCCGTCCGTTCTGTTTGCCGTTAGACCAAAGGTCGGACGGCGAGCGCCTTGTTTTCGGTCGGCCTGGCTCATAGCATCCGACCTTCGCGAAAGACACCCGCCAAATGTAGAAAGACGCCCGTGGGCCTTCGACAGAAACTCAACGACAACCCCGCCCTGAGCGTTGCGATAACCGCCGTCATCATTCTTGCAACGCTGGCTTTCGTCGTTCGGTCGATTTGGTTTGGCGCTGAAGGAGGCGCGATCGTAACGGGCGTGGAAGGCACGGCTTTCTTCACAATAGACGACGGTCAGAACTGGTTCGTCGGCGACGCGCGCCAACTCCCACCGTTTGAGCGCGACGGCAAACCGACCGTGCGTGCCAAGGTCTTTGAGTGCCCCGACGGGAAGGAATTCGTTGGCTACCTGGAACGCTACAGCCCTGCCGACAAGAAGAAGCTCGAAGACGCGATGAAAGACAGCAGCGGCGCTTTTACCGCGTCGATGCTTTACGCCAGCACGGTCGAAGTTAAAAAGCCCGGGGGCAAAGAATGGCTGAAAAATACGCCGAAAAACCGCAAGCAGTACCAGGAAGTCATGTCTCCGACCTGCCCGGGCGATGCCGGCGCCGGTACGCCGCGTCCGGTGGTACCGTAATAAAAATGCCGTCCGCGGAGCCGGCTGCCGCCGGCGTCAGGAATACGCTTCAAGGATTCGCTGGATGACCGCTGACGTGCTGCGGCCGTCCACGAGCGGCGCTAGCGCCACCGTGCCGCCGTAGGCTTCGACGACGTCCCAGCCGATCACTTCTTCCTTCTTGTAATCCGCGCCTTTCACCAGCACGTCCGGGCGAATCTGCTCGATCAGGCGCATCGGGGTGTCGTCGCTGAATCGAACGAGGTAATCAATGCTTTCGAGCTCTTCAAGCACCGTGACGCGGTCCTGCTCGTTGATGATCGGCCGCTTGGAACCCTTGAGGCGCCTGATGCCGGCGTCGGTGTTGACGCCGACGACCAGCAGGTCGCCTTGGGCCTTGGCGAAGCGAAAGTATTTGACGTGCCCGAGATGGATCAGGTCGAAGCAGCCGTTCGTGAACACGATCCGGCGTCCCGCGGCGCGGTGACGTTGAAGCTCGGGGAAAATCTGTTCGAGCGTTCGTTCTTTGCCGAGATGCTCGTGGGCTTCAATGAGCAGTTCCTGAATGATCTCGTCCGGGCGGATCGGAACGCAGCCGAATCGTTCGACTTCCAGGCCCGCCGCCACGTTAGCCAAGGCGACCGACTCGGCCCACGTCGCGCCGGCGGCGCGGGCCACGGTAACCATGGCGTGAACCATGTCCCCGGCGCCGGTGACGTCAAAGACCTGCCGAGCGCGTGTCTTCAGCCACCGTCGTTCGCCGTCGCGCGTGGCGAGAAATGATCCGTTGCGGTCGAGCGTGATGACTGCGGCCTCGAGGTCGAGCACCTCCAGCAGCCGTTCGGCGGCGGCCTGCCATTGTTCCGGCGTCTCGACGGGAAGGCCGGTCGCCTTTTCCGTCTCGACGCGGTTCAGCTTGATCGCGGTGGCGCCCGCGTAGCGCGAATAGTCGGAGACGACGGCCGGGTCGATGATGACCGGTACGTTCCGCGCCCGGGCGGCCGCGATGGTCGCTTTGCAGACGGCGGGCGTCAGCAGGCCCTTGTTGTAATCCTCGACGCATAACACGTCGGTCTTGTCGAGCAATGCTTCGACGCGCCGGATGACTTCCGCGGCGACGTCGTCGGGTATCGCGCCCCCCTCTTCGTACTCCAGCCGCAGCATCGTCTGGGCGTGGCGGTGCTGCGCCGACCCGACGAGCCGCATTTTCGTGACGGTAGGGCGGTCGGGGAGTTCGATCAGGCCGTCGACCGCCGCGCCGCTCTCGGCGAGAAGCCGCCGGACGTGCTTTCCCGCTTCATCGCTGCCAACCACAGCGACCACGCTCACCGCCGCGTTCAGCGCCGCGAGGTTATTCGCCACGTTCCCGGCCCCGCCGAGGCGCAGCTCTTCACGCCGGTAGTGCAGCACCGGCACCGGCGCTTCGGGACTGATTCGCTCGACGTCGCCGTAGAGGTACCGGTCCATCATCACGTCGCCCACCAGCAGCACCCGGCTGCGCGGCAAGCGCTCGACCAGCTCCATCAAACGCGTCGGCATGAGGGCAATATTAAGCGGACTCCCCGCGAATCGGAAACGCCCTACAGGCGTCCCCCGCGCCGGCGAACGAAGGAACCCGAGTGTTTCACCGCGCGGCGAGCCAGCTGACGAGTTCCGTCGCGTCGATGGGTTTGGTGAAGAAGGCGTCAGGTTTGAGGAGAATGACGTCGGACATGAGGTGGGTATCGCCGGCGCCCGTCGCGATGGCGACGCGAATCGAACGGCCGGTTTCGCGGACATGACGCAGCAGATCGAGCCCCGTGCCGTCGGGCAGCATCAAATCCAAAACCAAGCACTCCGGTTCGTTCTTGAGCTTGTCGATTGCCTCCTGTACGGACCCGGTGCAATCGATAATGTAGCCCCGACGCCGGAGGATTCGGCATAGGGCCTCGCAGGTATCAGGATCGTCTTCGACAAGTAGCGTACGGCTCGGGCTCATCGTGATTACGTTCGTTTTTCAATGGTTTACGGACGTCAAGGACAGTACCGACACCCGGGACGCGGCGGGAACGGACAAAGTCCGGCGGGCATGTTTTTTGGAGCGTCACACTCGAGCGTTTGCAGCGCGGATCGACGAGTCGGCCCCGGGCATCTCGGTTCCGAACCAGTCTGGGCTAATAATCGGCAGCCCTTAACCGTTGTAACAAAGAGGGGATACGGCTCTGGCGGGATGGAGAGTAAAACCTCTTCGCCAGAGCCTCCGTACTGATACACTGGCGTATGCCAGCGAGTCGCTGATGGCGGATGAGCGGTTCGTCACCCCGAGTTCGATAGAAATCACGCCCTGATATGCCGGTAAGCGGCGGCCCGCAGGGCCGAGTTTGCCCTAGAGTGTTTCAGAATCGTGGACACCAATTTAGCCGGCTGCTGACGATGCGGCCGAGCGTCTGTGGGAGAAGGCATGCACAGAGACAGTTCCATGTCGCGCCCATTGGCGGCCAAGTCCACGGCTCGCCGCTCCGTTGTTGAGTCTTTGGAGCCCCGTCAGCTATTAGCCGCCCAAATTTACAGCGGCCCGCTTAACGGGAAGATCGTCTACACCAGTGGCGGCCACGGCTGGGAGTACAGCACCGTCCTCGGCCGATACGCAACCGACCGGGGCGAAACCAATGAAATGGTCGAGGATTTTGGTAATCAGGACCAGCTCGCCCCCTACGCCGACTACCTTCTCCGCGCCGGCGCGACCGTCGTCCCGATGCGCCCGATCGGCCACCAGACCCGCGAGGTCGTGCTCGATAACGATTCGGCGGGTGTGACGTTCACCGGCTCGTGGATCAACGGCGGTGTGACGCCTTACTACGACGAGGACTACGGCGCTTCCACCGACGCCGTCCATTACCGCTACGCCGCTACGACCGCCGGCTCCGAAACCGCCGTCGCCACCTACCAGCCTACGTTCACCACCGCGGGGTTCTATCCCG
>JBKJRK010000288.1:0-3851 GCA_046593135.1 Tepidisphaeraceae bacterium
CATTTAACCGTTACGCCGCGACGCGCAGCGGAGCGTCTTCGGATGCGCCCAAAGTGCTCCGCTACGCGTCACAGCGTAACGGGTGCGTATTCCAAAAGAACCGTTCGCGCGACAGTGCTACCGCGCGGCTTACGCGGTATGATGGCACGTTTCCGGTTTGCGCTGCGCGCGGTTCACGACACGCGGGCGCGGCGGTGAATGAGCAGCGGAGAGTGTTGATGTCATTGTTGAGCCGCCTGGCGGGCTTGTTCGGGTCGGAAGTTCGCTCGCGCGGTAAGGAGTACCATCGCGACGGGGCGGTGCGCATCACGCGCAGCTCGGCGACGTCGGTGCGAGCGTCGGTCCAAGGCACCCGCAGCTATCGCGTCGACCTTACCTGGGACGAGGGCGAATTCGAATATTTCTGCAACTGCCCGTATAGCGATCAATTTGACGGGCCGTGCAAGCACGTCTGGGCCACCTTGCTCGCCGCCGACGAAGCGGGAAGGCTGCCCGGCAGCGTTTCTCCGACGAAAGACGCGGAGGTCGAGTCTGACGACGAAGAACACGCGGAGAACGAGTGGGACGACGACAAGGATTCGGACGACGATGATGGCGCCGCGCCGATCCAACGGCTCAGGACCGGCGTCCCGCGCGGGTACGGGAAGCCGGTGTTGTCGCGGGACGTCGATTCGCCGCGCGGCGGACAGGCCGACTGGCGCCGCCAGCTTGCCCTGCTTCGGCAGGACATGGATACCCAGGCGCCTGTCGCCGTCCCCCTCGCCTGGCCCGAAGGCCGGCGGCTGCTTTACATTGTGGATCCCAGCGCGGCCCTTGAAGGCATCGGCTTGACCATCGAACTGGCGACCGAATCACGCAAGCCCGACGGGTCCTGGGACCGCTACAAGCCCGCCAAGCTCGCGCGGGAGATGATCGATTACTTTCCCGAGCTCATCGATCGCCAAATTGTGCAGATGCTCGCCGGGACACGGGCGGAAACATCATTCCCGTACGGCGGGGGTTTCGAGGACGCGTTTCTGCCGCGAAGGTTTGTGCTGCCGGACGCGGGATATCTCACAACACTGCGGACGATCTGCGACACCGGCCGCGGGCGCATCCGGAGCTTGCTAAACGAGGCGGCCGACCTGCCCGGCCCGCTGAGCTGGGACGACGGCCCGCCGTGGGAGTTCTGGCTCGACGTCGGCCGCAGCCCGGGCGGGCGAAATTACGTCGTCGGCGGCAGCCTGCGGCGCGGCGACGAAAAAATCGCGCTGGCAGACGCCGACCTGCTTCTCCGCGGCGGCGTCGCGTTCCTTAAAGGCACCGTGGCCCGCTTCGACCACTTCGGCGCGTTCGACCTTGTCGGCGCGATCCGCGACGGCATGAAGCTCACCGTCCCCGGCGAGCATGGCGACGACCTCCTCCGCACGCTCTTCGCCCTGCCGCGCCTGCCAAAGCTCGACCTGCCCGAGGAGCTGCGCGTCGATGAAGTGACGCCCGTCCCCAGGCCCCGGCTGAAGATTTACCCGCCCCGCAGGAAGGGCCACAACGAGCGCCTCGCCGCCGAGCTGACGTTCGACTACGCCGGCCAGATGTTCGGTCACGACGAGCCGGTCATCGTGCGGTACGACTCGACGACCCGGCGTGTCGTCCGGCGGGACATCCGCGCCGAAGACCCCTACGCCGCCCGCCTGTTCGAGCTCGGCTTCAAGCCCCCGGTCGGCTACACCGAGACAACGTCCTTCTCTCTCGCCGCCGCCAAACTTCCCAGGGTCGTGCGCGACCTCGCCGGAGAAGGCTGGCACGTCGAGGCCGAGGGAAAACTCTACCGCAGCCCCGGCGAGTTCAAGCTCGCCGTCAAGAGCGGCATCGACTGGTTCGAGCTCCACGGCGAGGTCGATTTCGGCGGGCTTTCCGCCCCGCTGCCCAAGCTCCTCGAAGCCCTCCGCAAGGGCGAGCGATTTGTCGCCCTCGGCGACGGCACGTTCGGGCTGCTTCCCGAAGAATGGCTCGCCAAATACGGCACGCTCGCCGCACTCGGCGAAGCGAAGGATGACCACCTTGAGTTCTCGAAGCGCCAGGTCGGCTTCCTCGACGCGCTGCTGGTGTCGATGCCCGAAACCCGCTTCGACGAAACCTTCGCCCGCGCCCGTGACGCACTGCTCCAGTTCGAAGGCGTCGCCCCGGAAGACCCGCCCCCCGGCTTCATCGGCACGCTCCGCCCCTACCAACGGGACGGCTTGGGCTGGATGTCGTTCCTCCGCAAATTCGGCTTCGGCGGATGCCTGGCCGACGACATGGGGCTTGGCAAAACGGTCCAGGTGCTTGCCCTGCTGGAATCTCGGCGTCTGCTGCGCGTTGCAACGCGCGTCGAAGGCACGAGCCCGACCGGCCCTTCGCTCGTCGTCGTTCCCAAGTCGCTGGTGTTCAACTGGAAGGCCGAGGCGGCGAAGTTTTCGCCGGCGTTGCGCGTGCTCGATCACACCGGGGCCGAGCGCGAGCGCGGGTCCGGGCATTTCGAGAATTTTGACCTGATCCTGACGACGTACGGCACGCTCCGCCGCGACGCGGAGGTTTTTAAGGACGTGAAGTTCGATTACGTCATTCTCGACGAGGCTCAGGCGATCAAGAACGCCTCGACCGGCGCCGCCAAATCCGCCCGGCTCTTGAACGGCGACCACCGTCTGGCGCTGTCGGGCACGCCGGTGCAGAACCACCTCGGCGAACTCTGGAGCCTGTTCGAGTTCCTCAACCCCGGGATGATGGGCGCCGCGTCTGTATTCAAGATGACGCCGACCGGCAGCAGCGGCCTCGATAAAGACTCGCGCGAAGCCCTGTCCAGGGCCCTCCGCCCGTTCATTCTCCGGCGTACCAAAGAGCAAGTCGCAACCGAGCTACCCGAAAAACTCGAGCAAACGCTGTTCTGCGAGATGGACGAAGCCCAACGCAAGCTCTACGACGAGTTGCGCGCCCACTACCGCCAGTCGCTTATGGAACGCGTCGCGCGCGACGGGATCAACAAGTCGAAGATCCAGGTTCTCGAAGCGCTGTTGCGCCTTCGGCAGGTGGCCTGCCACCCCGGCCTGATCGACAAGTCGCGGGTCAACGAACCCAGCGCGAAGCTCGACGCACTGATGGAACAGATCGGGCAGGTGGTGGACGAAGATCACAAGGTGCTGGTTTTCTCGCAGTTCACGAGCCTGCTCGCGATCGTCCGCCTTCGGCTCGACGCCCACGGCATCCCGTACGAATACCTCGACGGCAAAACGCGCGACCGCGAAGCGCGGGTGAACCGGTTCCAGAACGACCCGACTTGCAAGCTGTTCCTCATCAGCCTGAAGGCCGGCGGCCTGGGCCTGAACCTGACGGCCGCGGAGTACGTCTACCTCCTCGACCCCTGGTGGAACCCCGCCGTCGAGGCCCAGGCCATCGACCGCGCCCACCGCATCGGCCAAAGCCGCCGCGTGTTCGCGTATCGCCTGATCGCGCGCGACACGGTGGAAGAAAAGGTGCTCGCGCTACAGCAAACCAAGCGCGATCTGGCGGACGCGATCATCAACGCCGACAACAGCTTGATCGGCAAGCTCGGCAAAGAGGATTTGGAACTGCTATTGTCGTAGCGCTCCAACTCGCGCATTCCATTATAGAAGCGTTCGTTTTTCGCCACGCCGGGGGCAAAGAGCTTGTGAACTTTTTGTGCCGCGGGCGAGACGCCCGCGTTTTCGACACGAGGAACGCGGGCGAGACGCCCGCGCCACGTAAATCTTCACAGGCTCAGAGCGTAGCGCCGCCCGGATTCTTCCGGTCAGACGGAGCATCCCGGGCGGCGCTTCGCTTTGCCCCGGCCCGTGTCATCGCCCACACGCCGGGGC
>JBKJRK010000324.1:0-9129 GCA_046593135.1 Tepidisphaeraceae bacterium
CGCCGGACGAGCCGACCCCCGCCGGCGTCTTGGCGCCTTCGTCGATCCATTTCTTGATGGCCGCAATTTCTTCCGCCTTGAGCGGCTCGCCGTCTTCTGGCATGCGCGACACGCCGTTGGCGCCCGTGATCGCGTGATAAAGAATGCTCGATTCCGCTTTGCCCGCCGCGACGATCGCCCCGTCTTTGCCGCCCTTGAGTACGAGGGGGCCCGCGTCCAGCCGCAGCCCGGCCTTCTGCTTCAGTCCGCCGTGGCACATCGTGCACTTGGCGAGGAAGATCGGTTTGACCTCTTTGACGAAATCGACCTCGGCGCGCGCGGGAGCCGCGGTCGCCAGCAAGATGACGGCTAACCCGGCGGCGCGAAAACCCATCGACAAGGCTCCCGTTGTTCCCTGAGACAGACGAAGGACAATCTTTCATACGCCCCTGCACCGCTTACGTTTATTCATGGGAAGGGCGTTGTCGGAGGGCATTGGCACGAGTTTTAATGGTTTCGCGCGGTGAGTTTCCCTATCGCACAAGTTCGTATACTCATGCTTGGTAAATCAGGAGCGTTCACACCATGCCACGACTGACTCGGATCATTCTGATGTTTTCCGTTTTTTGCGTTTCCGGCTGCGGCTCGCACCCCGCGGCGGCCGGGCCGGTGAAGCTGAAAGACACGCCGGGCGATCACCTCGACGTGCTGATCGACGGGAAGGTCGCGGCGCGCTACATGTACGCGTACGACAAGTCGACGCCGGAGCGACTCGCCGAGACGTTCAAGCCTTACCTGCACGTCTTCGACGCCGAGGGCAAGGCGCCGATTACCAAGGGCGCCGGCGGCGAGTTTCCGCACCACCACGGGATCTTCATCGGTTGGAACAAGATCGGATTCGCCGGCAAGACCTACGACCGCTGGCACATGAAGGGCGGGGAGATCGTTCACCAGAAGTTCGCCGCCCAATCCGAAGGAGCGTCCGCAAGCTTTACCGCGATCAGCCACTGGAACGATGAGGCGGGCGCGCCGATTCTTGTCGAATCGCGCACGACGACTGTCACGCCGGCCGCCGTGCCGGGGCGGCTCGTCGTTGATTTCACGTCCGAGCTCGTTGCCCCGAGCGGCGAGATCATGCTCGACGGCGACCCCGAACACGCGGGCGTTCATTTCCGGCCTTCGGACACTGCCGATCGTGCGAAGACCTCGTACCTCTACCCAAAGGAAAACGCCGAGCCGCACAAGGACGTTGATTACCCATGGGTCGGTATGACGTTCACGCTCCAAGACACGGGCAAGCAATACAGCGTCGTCCAGATGAACCACCCCACCAACCCGAAGGGCACGCGCTGGTCGGCCTACCGGAATTACGGCAGGTTTGGCGCTTTCCCAACCGGAACAGTGAAAGAGGGCAGCCCGCTTGCATTGCGATACCGTTTTTTGATCGCCGACGGCGAGGCGGTGCCGGTCGAAGCGATTCAGAAAAGCTGGGACGAGTTTTCAAAATCAAGAGTGCCGACGCCCGTTCCCAACGTAACGAGGCTCCCGGCCGAGGTTGCCAAGCCCAAGGCGCCCGCCAAGCCGAAGCAGGAACAGCCCGCCACGTCGGCGACTACCACAAGGCCATCGACGACGCAGGCGACGACGGCGCCCGCGAACTTCAAGGGCCACCCGACCAACGCCGGGCCGGTGGACGCGCCGATCCTGTTCGACGTGCCGACGCCGGAGCCGCTGAACGTTGAGGCGGCTTTGAAAACGTTCGCGCTGCCGGAGGGTTTGCGGATCGAGCCGGTGGCGAGCGAGCCGATGGTCGAGGACCCGGTAGCGATGTCGTTCGACGAACAGGGGCGGATGTACGTCGTCGAGATGCGCAGCTACATGCAGGACGTCGACGGCAATCGCGAAGACGAGCCGATCGGGCGCATCAAACGTCTTACGGACACCGACGGCGACGGGAGGATGGACCGGGCGGAGGTGTTTATCGACAAGCTTGTAATGCCCCGCGCCGTGATGGCGACGCGCGGCGGTGTGCTCGTCGGGGAACCGCCGGAGCTGGCGTTTTGGGAAGATACCGACAACGACGGCAAGGCGGACAAAAAGACAGTGGTCGCCACCGACTACGGCCGGCGGGACGGTCAGCCCGAGCACACGGCCAACACGCCGACGCTCGCACTCGACAACTGGATTTACAACGCGGCCCATCCGGCCCGATTCCGTTTCGTTCGTGGAAAATGGACCGCCGAGCCGACGCGGATCCGCGGGCAGTGGGGCATGACGCAGGACGACGTCGGCCGGCTGTATTTCTCCACCAACAGCGACGTGGCCCGGGCCGATCCGCTGCCGGGCCTGTATTTCTCCCGCAACCCGTACTACAAGGCGAAGTCCAGCCAGAATGTCGCCCTAATGACGACGCAAGCCGTCTGGCCGAGCCATCCGACGCCGGGCGTCAACCGCGGTTACACGAAAGACCAACTCCGCGACGACGGCACCCTCGCCACCGCCACCGCCGCCGGCGGCAGCGCGATCTACCGCGGCGACCTGCTGCCCGCCGAGTTTCTTGGCAACCTGTTCACGCCCGAACCATCGGGCAATTTGATCAAGCGAATGCTCGTCACCGACTCGGGCGGGAAGCTCGCGGCGACGAATGCCTACGACGGCAAAGACTTCCTCACCTCAACCGACGAACGTTTCCGCCCCGTTCAGGCCTGCACCGGCCCCGACGGCGCGCTGTACGTCGTCGACATGTACCACGGGGTCCTCCAACATCGATATTTTCTAACCCACTACCTCATCAAGAACATCAAGCAGCGCAAGCTGGAAACGCCGATCCATTGGGGCCGGATTTACCGGATCGTTCCCGACGACGCTCTCGAAACGCCGGTAGTGCTTGCACCACCGGGCACGGGTGCGCGGAGTGGCGCGCGGATACCCGCTGGCGCAAGCACCACCGGCGTTCCGAAAAGCGCGGTCGCACTGCCGACGGATCAGAAGGGGTGGGTCGAGGCGCTCGGTCACCCGAACGGTTGGATACGGGACACGGCGCAGCGGGTGCTCGTGGAGAAGAACGACCGGGCGATCACGCCGCTGGTGAAAAAGGTCGCGACGGTCGCGGCGCCGCCGCTGACGCGACTGCACGCGCTCTGGACGCTCGAAGGTATGGGCCGGCTTGACGAGCAGACGACGCTCGCGGCCTTGAAGGACTCGGATCCGGCCGTGCGCGCCGCGGCGATTCGCCTTAGTGAGCCGCTGCTGGTCCCCGCGACGCGAATGAACGTTCAGCCGGCGCTGCTCCGTCTGGCTTCCGATCCCGCGCCGGCCGTCCAGTTGCAATTGATCCTCTCGCTCGGAGCGATCCCGGATCCGGCTATTGAGTCCATCGTCGCCGACCTGGTCACCCACGGCACGGCCGACGCGGACCTCGTCCGTAACGCGGCTCTCAGTGGCATGCGTTCTCGCGAGCTCGAATTCGCCGAACGACTGCTTGCCCGCCCCGATTGGCAAACCGAATCGCCGGCACGCGCGCAGACGCTCACGGAGCTCGCCCGTTGCGTGCTGAACGAACGCCGCAGCACCCGCGTCGCCCGGCTGCTCGACGCGGCGGCGGGGGAGGCCGAAGGTTCGTGGCGGCAGGTCGCGCTGCTGCACGGTATGACCCCGAAGGTTGACCCCAAGGCGAAAGCGCCGGTCATTAAGCTGATCTACCTCGACACCGAGCCGGCGGCCCTTGCCGCGCTGCTCGCAAGCACAAATACCACCGTTCGCACGCTCGCCGAACAGGCCGACGCCCGGCTCGCCTGGCCCGGCAAACCCGGCGTCCCACCGCCGCCGGTCGTCCGGCCCCTGACCCCCGACGAGCAAACCCTGTTCAACCGCGGCCGCGAAGTGTACGCGCAGACTTGCGCCGCCTGTCATCAACCAAGCGGCCTTGGCGTGGAAGGCGTCGCTCCGCCGCTGGTCGATTCCGAATGGGTCACGGGTTCGCCCGACCGCCTCGCGCGGATCGTCCTGCACGGCGTGACCGGTCCGATTTCCGTCAACGGCGCGCTTTACAAGATGGAGATGCCCGCTCTCCCAACGCTCCCCGACGCCGACATCGCCGCCGCCCTGACCTACGTCCGGCGCGATTGGGAACATACCGCCGACCCGATCACGGAAAAGACGGTCGTGGCGATCCGGGAGGCGACGAAAAACCGGACAGATCTGTGGACGGCAAAAGAGTTATTGGGGGTGGAATGACCGTATCGTGTCCGCTTCTCCCGGTACGCCGGATTTCCGGATAGCGCGAAGGGCGCAGTTTAGGGTGAGGGTTGTTTCGTTGCCGCGTCGAGCTGCGCCGGCGTGAGCCCCATGGTGTCGCCCGCGTGCTTGCCGGCCCGGCGACGCACAGCGATTAACTCGGCGGCGATGCTCACCGCGATCTCGGCGGGGGTGACGGCGCCGATGTTCAGCCCGATCGGCGCGTGCACCCGTGCGAGCTGCTCGCGCGGCACGCCCTGGCGGTGAAGGTCTTCCAGAATCGTAACGATTTTTCGCTTGGATCCGATCAGGCCGACGTATCGCGCGCTAGAACCCACAACCGCCGCCAGCGCCCGGCCGTCGTGGCGGTGGCCGCGGGTGACGATGACGACGTAGGTGTGGGGCCCGACGAGCTGGCGGGCGAGCTCGACTTCGATCTCGCCGATGACGCGCGTCGCGCCGGGGAACCGCTCGGCCGAGGCAAGGTCGGCCCGGTCGTCGATCACGGTGACATGAAATGCCAGCCGGCTTGCGACCGATGCCAGTGCAACGCCCACGTGGCCCGCCCCGGCGATCACAAGCGTCGGTTCCGGCTCGACCGTTCGTTCAAATCGCGTCGGCTGGCCGTTTTTATCATTTACGGTCACGGCGACGATTGCTTCGCGCCCGGCGGCAAGGGCGTCGCGTGCGGCCTGAAGTGACGTCGCACTGGCGGGCGAATCCAGAATCTCGACGGCCACGTCCATCGCGCCGCCGCAGACCAGGCCGTCGTCCCAGCCGAGGTCGTGGTCGAGCTTGAAGCTGAGCAAGGCGCTTTCGCGTGCGGGGAAAAGCCGAAGGGCCCGCGTGCGGACCTCGGCTTCGACGCACCCGCCGCCGATGGTGCCGAGCGTTTGGCCGCCGCTTAACACGACCATCACCGCGCCCATTTTCTGCGGCGTACTCCCGCGCGTGCGCACGACCGTGCAAACGGCCAGCGTCTCTCCGGCACGGCACCGGCGGAGGATTTCTTCGAGGAGTTCCAGCATGAGATGAATCGTCGGGCCGTGGTTCCCGTTTCCAAGAGCAAATGTTATGATTGTGCCGACCCGCCGTGTTTGCAAATCGTGCATGGAACACTTACCCCGGTTACTCGCCGTCGCTCGTGGCGACGCCCCGGCCGACCTCGTTCTGACCGGCGGGAAGATCGTCAACACGCTCACCGGCGAAATCGAGGAAGGCCTCGACGTCGCCGTCGCGGGCGGCCGGATCGCGGGCGTCGGTCGTGGCTACGGCGGGGTGAGCCGCATCGACGTGAACGGCGCGTACCTCGCACCGGGGTTGATCGACGCCCACGTTCACATCGAGAGCAGCTTGTGCGTCCCCGCCCAGTTTGCCGCCGCGGTCGTGCCGCATGGCGTCACCGCCGTCGTTGCGGACCCCCACGAGATCGCCAACGTCGCCGGGATTGCCGGCGTGCGCTTCATCGCCGACGCTTCGTCCAATCTTTCGCTCGCCGTCAGCCTCATGGCCCCCAGTTGCGTGCCCGCCACGAACATGGCAACGGGCGGCGGGACGATCGGCGCGGACGACCTGCGCACGCTCCGATCCGCGGGCATCGTTCACGGCCTCGGCGAGGTGATGAATTTCCCCGGCGTCGTCGCCGCCGCCGCAGATTTGCTCGACAAGCTCCACGCCATGACCGGCCTGGCGATCGATGGCCACGCGCCCGGCGTCCTCGGCAATCGGCTCAACGCCTATACAGCAGCCGGGATCGGCAGCGATCACGAGTGTGTTTCACCCGATGAGGCGAGGGAAAAGCTCCGCCGGGGGATGTACCTGCTCATTCGCGAGGCGACCAACGCGCACAACCTCGACGCGCTGCTGCCGGTTGTCACGCCCGCCAATTCCAGGCGGATTTGCTTCTGCACCGACGACCGCACGCCGGTCGATCTGCTCGGCGTCGGCAGTGTGGACGAGATGGTCCGGCGGGCGATCGCGTTCGGGATCAACCCGATCGAAGCGGTCCGCATGGCGACGTTGAATACCGCGGAATGGTTCGGCCTGCGACACCTTGGCGCGATCGCGCCGGGACGCGCGGCCAACTTATTCACCTTCGACGACCTCCGCCGACCGCAAGCCCGGCTGGTTTTTAGCGGTGGAAATCTGGTCGCCCGCGACGGCGCAATGTTCGATAAGGAGGCATCGCCGCTTCCGTGGCGCGGGCGTCTCGCCCGCGATCCAGGACATGAAAACGCCGGCGAGACGCCCGCGCCACGCGCACTCGGCCGTTGCGAGGTCAACTGGGACGCCTTGAGTTGGGACGTACCGGCGCGGTCCGATCGCATTCGCGTGATCGGTTCATTGCCCGCCCAGCTTGTCACCGAACACCGTGTGTTGCCCGCGCACGTGGTCGCCGGCCATGCCGTCGCGGACGTCTCGCGCGACGTCCTGAAGATGGTGGTCATCGAACGCCACCATCGGACGGGTAACGCCGGGGTCGGCTTCATCCAAGGCTTCGGGTTCAAGCACGGCGCGATCGCCGGCACGGTGGCGCACGATCATCACAACTTGGTGTGCATCGGCGCCGACGACCTGTCGATGCAGTCCGCAGCCCGTGCCGCCGCCGCGACCGGCGGCGGCTTGGCGGTGGCGTCGGGCGGACGCGTGATCGCCCGTCTGCCGCTTCCCGTCGGCGGCCTGATGAGCGATCGTCCCGTCGCTGAAGTCGCCGCGGGGTATGCGCGTGTTGTCGCTGCGGCGCTGGAACTGGGCTCAATGTTCACCGACCCGTTCATGGCGATGAGTTTCATGGCGCTGGAGGTGATTCCAGCCCTCAAGCTCACCGATCTCGGGCTTGTCGACGTCGATCAGTTCAAGATCGTGGATCTGTTCGTTTGACCCGTAGCACGGATCTCCAACCCGTGTATTCGATTCGCGAGAGAAGAAAGCGAGCACGGGTGTAGAACCCGTGATACCAAATGATGCGACCTGTTCACCAGTTGGTTCACAGCCGTGCCCGCGTCCGCCCGCGCTACGCGCTGATGCCGCTCGAAGGTTTTCCGGCGTCTCGCCTACCGACTTGGCCCGATGCGCAGGTGAAGGTATTGGCGTCGCCGGCATTGGGAGCGCGGTTCGTACAATACTTGATTGAATTACCGGCGGGATCGGAAGGAGAGTTCGCCGCGGATTCGACGACCGAGACGTTTTTCTACGTTCTCAGCGGCAAGGGCGTATTTCTTGATCGTGAAGGCGTGAAAGAACAACTCCGTGCCGGCTCTTTCGGCCTCACACCGCCCGGCCGGGCAAATCATTTTACCGCCACCGAACCACTCCGGCTCCTTCTGCTCCGCAAGAAGTACGAACCCGCGGCCGGCATCAAACTGTTTGACGGCGTCTACGCACACGAATCGGGCGTTAAGAAAGAAGTCTGGGGCGACAACCCGCACTCGTTGCTCCAAACCCTCATCCCCGACACCTTCGCCCACGACATGGCGATGAACATCTTCACCTTCTCGCCCGGCCACGGCCTGCCGATCGTCGAGACGCACGTGATGGAACACGGGCTGTACTTCCTCGACGGTAAAGGGATGTACTACCTCGACGACGAATGGATGGAAGTCGATAAAGACGACTTCATCTGGATGGGCCCGTATTGCCCGCAAAGTTTCTACGCGACCGGGCCGACGCCGTCGCGGTACTTGTATTACAAGAACGTGAACCGGGAGATTTTGCTGTGAGTGGGTGTGGCCAGTGGTCAGTGACCATTGGCCAGCAAAAGCATTTTACTGACCACCGGCCACTGGCCACCGACCACTATGAACGAAAAGATCTATCGCGACGACGACGTCGATGCTTCCATTCTCAAGGACAAGACGATCGCCGTCATTGGTTACGGGATTCAGGGAAAGGCGCAGGCCGCCAACGCGCGGGACAGTGGCTTCACTGTCATTGTCGGTTCTCGGGGCAAGGACGAAGGCAGTGCGAGCCGGGAGCAGGCCAAGGCGGACGGGTTCGAGGCGATCAGTGTCGCCGACGCGACGAAGCGCGCGGATATTCTTCTGATTGAGCTGGCTGATCCCGTGCAGCCGAGCGTTTATAAGCGGGAAATTGCGCCGAATTTGCGGGCGGGGATGACGCTGTGTTTCTGTCACGGCTTCTCGATTCTGTACGGGCAGATCCAGCCGCCGAAGGACGTGAACGTCGTGCTGTACGTGCCGAACGCACCGGGGGCTTTCGTTCGCGCGAAGTATCAGAAAGGAGAGGGCGTGTACGGGTGCGTCGGCGTCGATCAGGACGCGACGGGCAACGCGAAACAGATCGTCCTCGCGATTTCCAAGGCCGCCGGGTCGACCCGCGCCGGCGTCGTGGAGATGACGTTTCAGCACGAGACCGAAGGGGACAATTTTGAAGAGCAGATTCTTTACGGCGGGGCGATCGCACTGATGCGGGCGTGCTTCAACGTGATGGTTGAAAACGGCTACCCGCCGAGCTTTGCGTATGCGAAAGCGGTGCGAAGCATCCGGAGTGTGCTGGACGTGATGGACGAACACGGCATCGAGGATTACCTGACGAGCCACTGCAGTCGGACGGCGGAGTTCGCCGTGCGGTCGCGCGGGCCGCGGGTGATCGACGAGGCGGAAATCCGCAAGATCTTTGCCGAAACCGAAGCCGGCGTGTTTGCCCGAGACTGGATGCAGGAGTGGGCACTGGGCATGCCGCAGCTTCACCGTCTCCGTCGCACGGCGCGCGAAAGCGAAATGGAGAAGACCGGCACGGCGTGGCGCGACCAGTTTGGCAAGTGATGTGGCACGGGCTACCAGCCCGTGTTCCCAAGTTTTTCAGACACGGGCTGGTAGCCCGTGCCACCGGGAGGACGTGATGGCAAAGGCGATTCCGGACGGCTACACGAGTGTGACGCCTTATCTCGTCGTG
>JBKJRK010000360.1:0-6061 GCA_046593135.1 Tepidisphaeraceae bacterium
TGTCGGACCAGCGCCGGCCCGCCGTTGCCGGCCGGGCGCACGAGCAAAACGACCCGCTGCATGCCGCCGGCCGCGGTCGGGTCCTGTCGCTCGAAAATCGACGGGCCTTTCGACAACGGCGACGCCCCGGGGTCGGAAGCGATGACCGGGACGGCGCCGAGGTTGAAAAACTCAACCGCGCCGGTTCCGGGCGCTTCGGGTCCGGCCCGCCCGAAAAAACCGGCGGCCAAGGCGCCGGTGGGAGGCAGAGCCGATTCGAGGTCGCGCCGCACGAGGTCCATCGCGATCTCGGCCGACCGTGCCGGGCCCACCGCGGCAATCGCTCGGTCGCGCGCCTTGAAGCCGATGCGGAGCGCGCTGATCAGCGACAAAGCCAACACGCTCATGATCGCCGTCGCGCAAACCAATTCGATCAGCGTGAAGCCGCGCGACGTTCGACAAACGGATGGAGAAGACGCCTCCCCGGTCATGGCGTGCCTCCCGGGGGTGGCGAAGCGCCGTCCGGCGTTCCGCCGGTTCCCGTGTTGAGATAGGCGAAGCCGGCCAAGTCCACGTGCCGCTCGGCGCCCCGGGCCGTCCACGTGACGCGGACGTGAATCTCCGTGAGGTCGGTATCGAACGACTTGGTGGAAGAAGTCCACTGGAACGCCGCATGGTCCGCGCCGAAGTTGCCCGACGACGAGCCGCCCGAACCGGCGGACTTGGCGTCGGCGGTCAGCTCGTCCAATTTCGTTTCCGCCAGCCCGGTCGCTTCGACGCGTTTTCGCGCGTCGTCCGACGCCGCCATCGCGGCGGAGAGGCCTTTCATCACCGCGGGCAACACGACGCCGACCAGCACGAGGCTCACGAGGACTTCGGGCAGCGTGAAGGCCTGACGGCGGTAGGAAGAAACAGACAAGGGGACACGGAGACAAGGGGACGCGGAGACAAGGGGACAAGGTGAAGGGGTGACGCATAGCGTGCGGGCAAATTGCCCGCCGCCTTGTCGCCTTGTCGCCTTGTCGCCTTGTCTTTTCATAATTGTGCCGCCTCCGCCGAGGAGACGACGCGGAATGATTCGGCCGGAGACGGGCAGGCGAGCAGCGTGATTTTTTCGTCCGCGTCGGTCAGGCGAAACACGGCGGTGTCGCTGCGGCCGTCGGGGTAGAAGGAGATGCCGGTGGGGTCGAATGTGCGATTGGCGATGGCCGGCACGAGCTCGACGCGCATGCCCGCCGGGAGGGAGAAGGTCTGACCGAAATCCGTGCCGGTCGGGATAAACGACTCGCCTTCCTGCATGGTCAGCCAATACGACGTGCCGTCGACGTTGAGTCGGTACACCTTGGAGTCGGTGGCGGCGCGCGACTTGGCGAATTGCGCGAGAGCGACGACCTGCGTCACCGCGTCGCGCGAGCGCGAACCCGCCGTGAACCCGCGCAGCGACGGGGCGGCTACCGCGAGCATGACCGCCAGGAGCATCATGACCAGCACCAGCTCCAGCAGCGTGAAGCCGCGGGCTTTGGCGGGGCGAGGTTGGGCGGGCGGGAGAATCATTCTGGCACGGGTTTCAGTCCGTGGTTCCTGCGTCACAGGCCAGACAGGGGCGCGGAGCCCGTGTCACCGGTTTACTGCTTTGACCAATTGTTCACGTCGTCGTTGCCTTCGCGGCCGTCGGGGCCGAAGGAGGAGAGGTCATACCCGTTGGCGTTATTGGCGCCGGGGTAGCGGTAGAGGTATTCGCTCCCCCACGGATCCTTCGGCACGCCACGCTTGATGTAGGGGCCTTTCCACTCCGTCGCGTTGGACGGCTGCGTGACCAGCGCCTGCAGGCCTTCCTCGGTCGACGGGAACCGGCCGTTGTCGATCTCGAACGCGTCGAGCTGCGTCTCGAGGAAAGAAACGTCGGTCTTGGCGGCGGTCACTTTCGCCTGCTCGGTGCGGTTGGTGAACTTCGGCACGATCACGCCGGCCAGAATGGCCAGGATGACGAGCACCAGAAGCAGCTCGATCAAGCTGAAGGCCTGTCGTTGCAAACGTCTGCGCGTAACGGCGGTCATAGCGTTTCCTCGTTTAGTTTCCTTCATTTCACAATGTCCCCGAGCATGAAAATGGGGAGCAGCATTCCAACGACGACAGTGCCGATGATCGTGGCCATCAAGAGCAGCAGCAGCGGCTCGGCGAGGGCCACGAGCATGCGGAGCCGGCGTTCGAGGTCTGCCTCGTAGGCGACCGACAGCCGGACGAGCTCTTTATCGAGCCGGCCCGTTTCTTCGGCGACGGCGATCATCTCGATGACCGAGGCCGGGAACAGGACGGGGCTGGCGGCCAGGCTGCGCGACAGCGGCGAGCCGCGTTGCACTTCGTCGATCGCGTGGGTGACGGTGTCGGCCAGCGTCTGGTTGCCGAGCGCTTCACGGGCGGTACGGAGCGACGACACCAGCGGCACGCCGGCGCCGACGAGCGTCCCGAGCATCCGGCAGAACCGCACCAGCGCGAACCGCGCGACGACGCGTCCTATCGCCGGGGTCTTCAGCAGCGCCTGCTCGATGGTCCTTTTCCCGTTTTCCGTGCCCGCCGCCCGGCGGAGCGCCACGAATCCGATCACCAGCGCCGCAGCGACGAACAACCCGTAGCGCGTGATGAGGTGGCTGGCGGCGACGATGATTTGCGTCAGGTAAGGCAGGTCGGCGCCGAACTCGGCGAAAATAGTGCTGAAGCGCGGGATGAAAAACGTGAGCAGGAAGATCAACACGCCCGACGCCATGCACGCCAGGACGACCGGGTAGACCATCGCGGCCTTGACCTTGCCCTTGAGCTCCTGCTCGCGGGTGCGGAAGTCGGCGATCTGCTGTAGGACGACCGGAAGAAATCCGCCGGCCTCGCCCGCGCGAACCATCGCGACGTAAACGCTCGTGAAGATTTTCGGCCACTTCGCCAGGGCGTCGCCGAGGGGCATCCCGCCGATGACGTCATCATGAACCGCGCCCCACACGCGCTTGGCGACCGGCTGCGACGCCTCTCGCTTCAGGAGAGACAGCGCCCGTGACAGCGGCAAGCCGGCCGCGAGGAGGTTCGACATCTCCCGCGTGAAGGATTCGAGACTCGTCTGCGAAACTTTGGCCAGTGCCGGCGGGGGAGCGTTTTGCGCGGACGCAATGGCCTGGGCTGAAGTCGACGACGCCGAGTCCTGCGGGGCCGACGATCCGAAGAGCCGGCTCAGGCGGGAGCCCCCCGACGCGACGGCCGATCCGCCTTGTTCGTCGACCGCGATCGGCGACAGCCCGCGCGCGGCGAGCTGGTCGAACGCGCTTCCCCGGCTGTCCGCCGGGAGCGTGCCCGCCGTCTGCTTGCCCTGGCGGTCGAGCGCTTTGTAGGCGTATGTCGGCATCGGGATCACTTCCGCCTCTCCCCCTGTATAGACGGGGAAGAGAGAAACTGTCTTACGCTGATTTACCTCGTACGACCTTGTAGCTGCGACGCCTGCGTCGCCTCTTGCGGGTTGGCTCGCTATACAAAAGGCGACGCAGGCGTCGCAGCTACCCGAAGCCCAAAACAACTTTTAATCGGCACTCGGCGCGCCGCCGGTCACGTACTCCGCGAGCGAGGCGGCTTCGTCTTTCGTGTTCTGCAACACTTCGTCGACCGTCGTTACGCCTTCGCGGATGAGGCGCCAGCCGTCTTCGCGGAGGCTCTTCATTCCTTGCCGCACCGCGACCTTGCGTATCGAGTGGGACGGCGCCCGGTCGAGGCACAGGCCTCGGATGTCGTCGGACATCGGCATCATCTCGAAAATGCCGCGGCGCCCGCGGTAGCCGGTGTTCTGACAGTGGCGGCAGCCCGTGCCCTTGAAGAGCACCGGCGGGACGAGGCCGCCGAACTCGGTGCGAATCACGCGGGCCTCAGCTTCGGACGTCTCGGTCTTGCACTGGTTGCAGATCACGCGTACCAGGCGCTGGGCGATCGCCGCCTCGACCGACGAACTGACGAGGTACGGCTCCACGCCCATCTCGACGAGGCGCGTGGCCGCGCCGGGCGCGTCATTCGTGTGCAGCGTACTGAATACGAGGTGGCCGGTGAGCGACGCCTGGATGGCGATGTTGGCGGTTTCGGTGTCGCGGATTTCGCCGACGAGGACGACGTCCGGGTCGTGGCGGAGGATCGAGCGGAGGCCCGATGCGAACGTCAGGCCGCTCTTGGTGTTAACTTGAATCTGATTGACGCCGCGGAGCTGGTACTCGACGGGGTCTTCAATCGTGATGATTTTCCGCTGAACGTCGTTGATCTTGGAAAGGGCGGCGTAAAGCGTGGTCGTCTTGCCGCTGCCGGTGGGGCCGGTGACCAGGACAATGCCGTGGGGCATGTCGAGCAACTTGTCGAAAGCCCGGCGGTCGCGGGCGGCCATGCCAAGGTGCTCGATGCCGAGAATGGCGTCGCTGCGGTCGAGGATGCGGAGCACGACCGCTTCGCCGTGGATCATCGGGATGATCGACACGCGCACGTCGATCTCGCGGCCGGCAATCTTGAGCTTAATGCGCCCGTCCTGCGGGAGGCGCTTCTCGGCGATGTCGAGGTGGCTCAGGATTTTCAGGCGCGAGACGATCGCCGCGTGAAACCGGCGGAAGCTCGGGGGCACCGGGGCCTGCTGGAGGATGCCGTCGATGCGGTAACGCAGGCGGAGCTGGTCCTCGAACGGCTCGACGTGAACGTCGGTCGCGCGCGACTCGATCGCCTCCGCCATCACCTGGTTGACGAAGCGGATGATCGAGGCGTCCTGGGCGGCGGTGGCGTCGTCGAGGTCGTTCTCGGCGTCTTCGTCGAGGACCTGAATTTCGCCGGAGTCGGCGGCGAGGGACTGGAGCGTGTCGGCGCCGACGCCGAGCAGTTGCTTGAGGACGCGGTCGATTTCGCCGGACGGGGCCAAGGCGAGCGACACGTCGCGGCCGCTGACGAGGCGGAGTTCGTCGATGCCGGTGGTGTCGCTGACCCGACTGGTCGCGACCAGCGTGACGCCGTCAGATTCTGCCAGCGGCAAAAGGTGATGCCGCACCAGCACACGCGCCGGAAACGTCGCGAGAAATTCCTTGCTCGGCGGCGATTTGTCCACTTCGACAAAAGGCAGGCCGAACGACTCGGCCAGGAAACGCAGCATCGCCTCTTCGCCCAGTCCGTCGGCGGACAGGACGGCTTCTTCCAGTTGGCTGCCTTGCGACAGCGCCTCGCGCGCCCGATCCACCGCCTCAGGGCTGAGGAGGCCGGCGTCCGTGAACTTGGAAAGAAGTGCGTCAATGTCGTTCAAAGCAGGAAATGAAGGCAGACGATAGAAATGTACATTGACACCTTTGATTTACTGCGTGGCACGGGTTTCAACCCGTTTCCCAACCCGTGTTCTTCATGGAAGATACGAGTTGGAAACCCGTGCCACGAGGTTTTCAAAGGCTGCAATTGTAATTGCCGCCGTCTTTTTCCTAATTCCGCCTCCGTCCTTCCGTATTGCGGGTCACTCTTTTACTCCAGCATCCCTGTCGACACCATCACCGCTTCCTGGCGGGGCGTGAGGACGGACCGGAGGTCTTCCTGGGCGGCCGTGAGTTGCTCGCGCGCCTTGGCGCGGGCTTCGCGTAGGGCGGTAAGCTTTGCGGTGATCTGCTCGGGGGCGGTTTCCTTTTTGGCCAGCGCTTCGCGAAGCTCGCGCGAGGCCTGCTGAACCGGGGACTGCTGCTGGCCATCGGCGGCGGGGCTGCCGGCACCGGCGCCGCCTCCCGCTTCGCGGTCCCGGCGTCCGCCGCCTGAACCGCCGCCACGGAAATTGAAGCCGCGCCCGCTCATGTTATCACGCTGCGCGGTCATAAGCTTGTCGATTTTGGGTTGGATGACGGTCCATTCTTCGGCGTTGACACCGAGCTGATCCTTC
Organism: Tepidisphaeraceae bacterium; assembly: GCA_046593135.1. Taxonomy (GTDB): domain Bacteria; phylum Planctomycetota; class Phycisphaerae; order Tepidisphaerales; family Tepidisphaeraceae; genus JBKJRK01. Next base: position 5,891 of record JBKJRK010000360.1, read on the forward strand.
ATTGCCGTGATCATGGCTTCGCGCATCCGCGCCGGGTCGAACCCCGCCCGCCCGCCGCGGTCGGCGCGGTCTTGGGCGAAGGTGAAGGAAGGGGCGACCAGACCGAGGCTCAGGGCGACGAGCCAGAACGTTCGACGATTCATTACGGTGCTCCTTTTGTATTCAATTGCG
>JBKJRK010000539.1:0-2707 GCA_046593135.1 Tepidisphaeraceae bacterium
GTAGACCGGAAGGCGCACTGCGGTCTACGAAACCGCAAGCGTCCAGTCGGCGGGTCTGACGTGCGGCGGCTACTCCCGCTACGGCTGCGGTGAGCTTGCTCAACGCCAACAATACAAGCAAAGACGGGCGTGGCGATGAATTCGCCACGCCCGTTTGCTTTGGTTGATCGCCGCGGCGGCTTACGCCATCGCCCGGCAGTGTTCTTCGAGCCGTTGGATGAGTTCCGTGGCTTCTTCTTCGCGGTCGCCGACGGAACTGGTCCAACTGAGGGATTCGTTTTTCTGGACGGCTCGCTCGATCCGGCGGCAGGCGCTGATGACGGTGCTGTGGTTCCGCTTGCCCATCCGGATGCCGATTTCGGGGAAGCTGAGCTTCGCCGTCTTGCGGACGAGGAACATCGCCACGCTGCGGGCGAGGCTGATGGTCCGCTGACGCCGGCCGGACATGAGGTCCTTATGCTCGATGCCGAAGTAGGTGCAGACGCCTTGCATGATGTTTTCGGGGCGGACGGGCGCGACGAGCTGGCGGTCGAGGTCGCCGAGCGCTTGCTGGGCGGTGTCGATGTCGAGCTCGCCGCCGGTGAGTTTGGCGACGGCGGCGATGCGGGTGATGGCGCCCTCGAGCTCGCGGACGTTCTGCGTGACGCGCCGGGCGATCCACCCGACCACTTCTTCGCTCACGACCAGCTTGGTCCGCCGGGCGAGTGAGCGGAGGATTTCGCAGCGCGTCGAGTAATTCGGCGGGTCAATCCGCACGACCATCCCGCTGACGAAGCGGTTTACGAGCGACTCGCCGAATTCCTCGATCAGCTTCGGATGGTTGTCCGACGCCATCACCACCTGCCGGCCCATCGCCTCGATGGCGTTGAACGTGTGGAGGAACTCTTCCTGCGTGGCTTTTTTGCCGCCGAGGAAATGGACGTCGTCAATGACGAGCAGGTCGAGGTCGCGGACCTTTCGGCGGAAGGTGTCGACTTTGTTGGCACGCAGCGCGCCGAGGAACTCGTTGGTGAATTCTTCACCCGTGAGATACATCCACCGCTTGGTCGGGTGGTGCTTGATGAACTGCTTGCACAGGCCTTGGAGCAGGTGGGTCTTGCCCAGCCCGCAGGCGCCGTGAATGAAGAGCGGGTTGTATTGAGCGCCGGGAAACTCGGCCACGTAGACGGCTGTGTTGTACGCGAGCTGGTTGCTCGGGCCGACGATGTAGCTCTCGACGTCATGCCGGAGCCGGGGGCGCGTGGCAAAGACGCTGGTCGCGGCGGAAGTGCTGAGCGCCGAACCCCTCATCCCCAACGCCGCGGCGGTGGGGCGCATCCCGCCGGGGACGATCGCCACGGACCGCGCGACGACGGCCTCGTCGAGGCCGGCCGGCTTGCGGGCGGGGGCGCCGTTTTTATTAGCCTTCCCGTTCGGAGCTTCATGGGACGCCGCGCCGTCGCCGCCCGTCGCGCCTTCGATCTCGAAGAGTTCGGGCACAACGCAGAAGCGAACCGGCAGCGGACCCCCGAGCACTTCGTGGGCGGCTTCCTGGATCGGGCGGGTGAAGTTCTTGCCGATCCATTCGCTGATGAAATCATTGGGGACTGCAATTTCCAGTCCGTCCTGCCGGAGATCCATTCGAGTTGAGTTGTTGAACCAGACGAGAAACCGCTGATGTCCAACCCGTTGGGCAATTGCGTCCGCGAGACGCGCCAATTGGACGTCGTTCGTGCCTACACATCCCACGACAAGCTCCTTCCGCGGAGGTGCGCTCCTCCGCCCGCCCGGAGCTTGGAACAGCTCCGCGCGACAGCCTGATGCCGAAACCGGTCGCGCTCGGACGCCGGCGGTAGAACACGTTCGGCCCCTGAGCCGCGTGTGCCGCGCCGTGCAATTGTCCGGCCGCTTCCCTTTGCCCGTGGGATGCGACGTCGACCGGCAGCCATCCCGCGCGACCACCGGCTACTTGCAGAGCAAGCGGGCCGCTCGCAGCGCGGGCACTCGCCGCCGTTGTCGAAGTTCCGCTTCATGCGGGACTGCGACAGCCGGCGGTTTCAGGCCTCATGCCTGGGTTGTTCTCGTCCTTGAGGATCGTATCCGTACGACGTGAGTGAACAGGCTGAATGCGTCCGAACCAAAGCGATTTTGGAGACTGGGCAGCTTCTCCCGATTAAGCCGCCCTCATTCAACCTCGATCATCCGTGAACTCAACGGGAACGAATTTAGTTTCGGGGGGCAGTGCTGACAAGGGCGTCGTTATCGGATTTTCCGTTCACCACATCAGAAGCATCGGACTTCCCGCGACGCCGTGACCAGAAAAAAGTTTTTATCAACGACGCCTGCACATTGTTACCGGACGCGTGGACGAGCCGTGGAGAACTTTGTGCTTAAACGGCGTCCGGCGACACCGTCTGTGTCTGGGCGGGTGATGCGACACGCGGGGGGTTGAGCTCGCGCATCAACGCCAGCTTGCTGCCCACGCGGCGCAACCCGTGTCGATGGTAAAGGCGCAACGCGGGCGCGTTGCGTGAGTCGACGGCGAGTGCCAGGACGCCATGTCCGCCGGTCGTTGAGACGACATGAATCGCGTGGCGCATGACGACGTCGGCCAGGCCCGTGCCGCGGGCGGCGGGGACCAGGCCGAGGTAAACGAGTTCGGCGGTTTCGCCGTCCGGCGTGCGGGCCAAAAGGAGGACGGCGACCGGCTTACCGTGGTCGCGCAGAA
>JBKJRK010000014.1:0-12202 GCA_046593135.1 Tepidisphaeraceae bacterium
TCAACACCAGGTCCCACAGCGCGACGACGGAGATGTGATGCGCCGGCGACTTGTGGTCCGGGTAGTCGTACATGTACGCCCAGTTGGCGTCGCCCCACCACGGGATGTCGACGAACGTCGTAATTTCCTCGTTCAACTCCGTCGAACGGTACGCGCGGTGCGGAATCTTGATCTTGCGGCCATCGGGCAATGGAACGATCACAAAACCGGGCTCAAAAACAAGGGATTTTAGATCGACATCGAGCTGCGCCAGTACCAGCGCCAGGCCCATCTGCGGGTACATCCGGTCGTTCGCCTTGGCGAACAACGGCACCGCCCGCACCCGGCCGTCGCGGAACGTCGGGTACTCGATATTCCCGCTGTACGCCGCCGCCGCCGCGAGTTCCGGCACGGGCAGGTTGTCCAATTGCGTATCGAACAACGCAGGGAAGTCAGGAGGAATTGGCCGGCCGAATCGCAGCATTTCCGCCGCCGAACGCGCTTCGTCGTACAACTCGTCAAATGTGCGATCGAGCACGAGGTCCGTCTTATCGAGCAGGAGTAGATTGTTTTTCACCCCCTTCAGCGTCCCCGGCGCCGCGGCGACTTCCCGCCGGATCAGCGCCGACATCTGAGCCCGCCACGCCGCCACATATTCGCGTGTAACCTGATCGGGCAGGTCGCGCGAGTCCATGCCGCGTAATCGCAATCGCGCCACGAGCTCGGCCTGGGAGAGATTGACGTCCTTTGCCAACTCCTCTCGGAGCGCCTGCTGCACCGGGCCGATTTTCTCCCGGGGCTTAAACGGCAGCGACACGGGAACCAGGGCGCACCCGAGCCGCTTTAAAGAATCGCCCAGGAGTTGGTCATGCTTCACCTCCGCGAACTGGCCGGCGACGAGGTTCTCCCCAACCCGCTTCGCCTCGCCGACCGGCGCGTAACCCGTCTTTTGCGGCTCCGGGAAAATGATGTCCAGTCCGACGACCTTCGGCTTGGCGATCGCCAGCTCGTCCATCAGCTCGGCCATGATCTGCCGCGGCCACGGGAACCGTTCCTTCTCGGTCGCACGGATCGCCTCGATCGAGCCTTCGTCGACGTCGAGATGCACCAGCTTGTCGGTCGGCGGGGGAAGAAAAAACTGAAAAATCTCCGCGCGAAGGTCGTACAGCAGGAACTCGATCCGGGTCAGCCATCCGGCGTTATCAAAGCTGATGACCAGAAGCGTCAGGAGCAGGCCGACGACGACGCTGTCGACCGACCGGCGCCGCGCCAGCGCGCCGGACACCAGACGCGAGCCCGCGCCGGCTTTTCGCAGCCACGCAATCGCCTTGGCGGGAATCACGGGTTTGACGGAATGGGGTGGCGCAGGACGGTTCTGCGGCACGGGGGCGGGAGACGGCGGCAGCGTCGTCGGGTCACTCATTCTGCCGTGAAACGGGTGCCGCGCCCGCCTGTCTCCAGAAAATACGACATCGCACGGCGCGGCACCATGCTGCGACGTCGCGCCCAGCCGGCCCGCCAGCTTCAGCGGGCGGGGTCCAAGCGCGCGTAAAACTCACAGTTCGGGTAACAAATGAGTCGGCTCCAAACAAATGCGCCACAGAGACACAGAGAATTCAAAAGAGTTCAGTTGTCCTCTGTGTCTCTGTGCCTCTGTGGGCATCCCGGTTGCTTCATCAGGCGGCTATTTTTTTGCCAGCGGCTGCGGGCCCATTTTCCCGTCGAACTGGGACACGCCCAGCTTTCGATCGACGTCGCGTGCCCGCGCGGTCTGCTGTGCGATGCGGCGCTGGTCGCGCTCGGCGAGACGCGACTCGATGGCCTGTTTCTTTTCCGTTGCCTTGTTGTCGCGCTCGGCCTTCAGCGCCGCGCGGCGCGTAGCGCGGCTGTTGGCGGTGCGGGCTTCGGCGGTTCGTGCTTCGCCGCTTTCTTCGGGGGGCGGGGCGAGAAGTGTTTCGAGCGACGGCACGAAGGTAAAGCCGGCGACGTTGGCTTCGTCGGTCGTGACGACGCGTTCGATGATTTTCGCGATCTCGAGGGAGACGAACCCTTCTTCGTCGAAGACCAGGTTGCCCTGTTCGTCGAGCTGGGGGAAGACCATGTCGATCGGATTGCCGTCGAGGAAGGCCTGGATCTTGACGTTCGCCGGCTCGCGTCCGCCGCGTCCGCCGGGCAGGACGATGATGCCGTAGATGCCGGTGCGGGGCTGGCCGTAGAAGCCGACTTCGTAACCGCCATTCGTTCCGCCGCGGTGATCGAAGTCGGTTCGTCCGCCGGTGGCGGTGACGTTCTGGCCGAAGCCGGGGAAGAGGATTTCGTCGACCCCGTCTTTGTCGGCGAAGAAGCCGATGTTGGCGAGGATCTGGTTCGAGGGGAAGAACTGGGGGTCGAGGATGAGGTTGAGGTCCTGGTTGCCGGTCCAGCGGGCGATGACGTTAAATCGACCGGGTAGGAAGCCGGCCAGTTCTTCGTCGCCGGGCGCGCCGGGGCCGCCCTTGATGACGGTGATGCCGGTGCTTTCGTCGAACGACGCCAGCGCGCCGCGGGAGGTTTCCGTTTCGATCAGCCTGGCGTCGGAGTTGGTGCGCGCGACGGCGATGGAAGGATCGACGACCGTTTCGCCGAGGGCGGAGTCGGCGGCGGTGCCGCGGTTGCTCCGCACGATCGCCCCGCGGCCCGGCCCGCCGAGCGCGGTCTGCCGCTTGGCGTATTGGTAGACGGCCCGGCCGGTGTAGCTTTCGGCGCTGGGGGTGAAAGGGGGTTGGTCGTAGAGGTTCACGCGCGTGCCACGGACGGCGAGCGTGCTGCTGGGGCTGCGGATCGTCGAGTCGTGCTTCGCGCCGGCCGACTCGATCTCGTACTCCGTCCGGCCGTACTTCATCACGAGGTCGGTCTTGACCGAATCGCCGCGCTTCACCGCCTCGGCCACGCTGACCACGCCGAGCCGGTCGAGCACGATCGTCTGGTCGTTTTCGATGGTGCAAACCACCGCGCTCTTCGGGCCGGTTTGAAATTCCGCGCCTTCGCCGAGCGTCATGCCGACGGTCGCCTTTTGCCACGGCTGGTCCGGGGCGCTGCGGACTCGGACGAGGCCCTTGACGTCGGCGACGACGACTTTCAGCGACTCCCCGTCTTCCGACGGTCTGGAGGTCGCCGGCTGGGTGGCAAGAATGACGTCTTCGGCGGGCGCCGCAGGCGTGTCCTGCGCGACGAGCGGCGCGGCACCACCGCACACAATGAGTAGCAACCCTCCCGACACCCAACGGCTGACGCTCGACATGGACAGTCCTCCCGAGAGGCCACTGTCTTACCCGCGCGGCCTACGGAATGCCAACGCGAGCAGCGCCGGAAACGCCGCGACCAGAGCGCCCGGCTCCGGCACGCCGATGGTGCCCGAGACAAACGCCGACTCGACGTCACCGGGACCAAAGACGGGCTGCGTGGGGTCCTGGCTGGTCATGAAGTCGGGCGCGGTGTTGCTATCCGTGCGGGTGTCTGACGCGAAAATGGTGTACGAAGCGGGGTTCGCGTTCGTAAACTCCGAGCGATACTCGAACTCGAAAAAGTGCGTGTCCACGCCTGCTGACGGGTTCGCCGGGTCCGACGGGTCGGAGTCGAGCAGTATGTAGCCGGGTGGCGGCGGGATGTGTCCCGTGATCGCGTCGTTGAACAGCTCGTAAAAACTCTGGATGTAACCCGTTTCGTTACCAACGGGGTTGGCAAGATATCCGGCCAGGTCCGTCAGGCGCCTTCCTCCCGCATCGGAGATCTCGATTGCGAAACCGGACGGATACTCCCCGGACGTTCCGGACCACCGCTGGTATCCCGGCCCGAAACCGAAGCTCGTCGCGTGGACGATTTCCGCGTCATAGAGCACGCTCGTCGAACCGTTGAGAGGCCCGTCCGGGTCGCAAGTCAGTGTTTGCGTCTGCGTCGCGTTTAGTCCCGTCTTGCCGAACAGGCTGGCGCTGTAGGCGCTGATGGGCTGGCCGAGTTTCTTGGCCAGGGCCGCCTGGGATACCGCTACGGCCGGGCCGCCCAACACAAAAGCGGCGACGCACACGGCTAACAGTGGACGCAGCGAAGTCAGCGACATTTCTTTTCTCCGATTTGCCTGACCGCACGAGGGGACAAAGCCCCGACTCGGGAGCGGATGGCTTGGCAATATCTTCGTAAAACCCCGTTCCGCTAGACACGTCGACCCAAAGCCGGCTGGCCCGGGGAATGACTCATTCTATCGGATAAGTGGCTTCTGCCGAAGAAAATGTTTCTAAATATTGCGGTAGGTCCGCGTTGGGCCAATACCATGGGAAAAGACTATGGGTTGGGCGGCAGTGGGTCGACAGGCTCGGTTGTCGCCTGGGTTTGGGGGCTTTCCGGCAGGTCGGTTGCGGAGGTCGCCAGAGCCTCCAGCGGCCGGGAAGTGCCCGACTGTGCAACCCGCTGGTAATCCTCGGCTTTACCGATAATTCCCAGAAATTCTGAGCCGCTGAAAACTTGGTTTGGGCTGCTCGGGGGGTAAATCCCGAGGAAGACCAGCTCCTTGGTTGCGTAGCGGGGGTTGGCGCCCGTCAGCGACATCACGACGCCGCCGCGAACTTTCAAGGCGCGGGACAGCGCGACGGCTAATGTTCCGCGGTCCACAGCCCGCTCGGCCGGATCGTTGAATCCAGCCGGCAGCAGCTTCCTGCTTTTCAAGGTCTCGACGCGGGCGGCGTAGTCGGGGCCGGGGTCGGTGCCGTCGAGGAACAGCAGCAGACCGTGAAACGCGTCGTCGTTGCTCGTGACCGGCTGTTGGGCCAGCGTGTGCCAGAATTCGAGCTGCGTCTCCTCGTCGTCGCCGCCGAGTTGGGCGGTGAGCGGCTTGTCGACGTAAGCGGTTTGACAGCCGGCAAACAACAGGGCGGCGGCGACCGGCATCCAAGGTGTGCAACATTTAGAACGCAAAGGTAAGCCCTCCGAAGAAGAACTGCCGCACGTCGTCGCTGGCGAAGTTCCGATCGTTGGGAAAGAACGCGCCGTACCGCAGCGCTAGCGTGAGGTCGCTGGTGAGCTGCCAGTTGAGGTACACGTCCGGCTCCCAGCCGAGAAAGCGGTCGCTGCCGGAGGGCTCATCGATCGGGGCGTCGTTGTCGTACTTGGCGAAGACGAAGACGTCGGTGCCGACCTGCATTCTCCGGAAGATGCCCGAATCCGGCAGCGGAAACGTCGCCAGGCCGCCGCGGAGGGCGATGACGTTCGACACGTCGGGCGAAAAAGCCAGGCCCGTGTTGAGCAGGCCGAACGCGTTGAACGCGCCGTCGGTGGTGCCGTCGGTGTTTCCGTTGAACGTGGCGTTGGTCACGCCCCGGTCGTCGTCGCCGCTGGCGACCGTCAGTTCGGTGCTCAGGCGGGTCTGGCGGATGTCGTTGACGAGGTAATCGAGCTTGACGTTGAAAGCCCAGGCGGAGATGTCGTCTGTGCTCTGGTCGATCGGGTTCAGCGCCCCGCCGGGCGCGATGCGAAAGCTGTTGGAGAGGCTGTCGCCGAACTCGTACGCGAACTCCACGCCGTACCGCAGCCGGTCGCTTAGCGCCCCGGCCGAGCCGACGCCGATGTAGGTGCTGTCGTAGCTGAAATCGGTTTCGATCAGCCCGATCGTGAGGGGGTCGCTGTCGTTGTAGTCTTTCTGGTGCAGCCCGTAGACGAACGGCCGGTGGTCGCCGACTTCGAGGCTTAACATGCCGCCGAAAAACCCGCGGCGGGTGTTGTGATCGAAGTTGGGACGCGAGGGGTCGATGTCGACAGTTCGGACGGGGGTAATGCCCGCGACGGCGTCGACCGTCAGGCGACCCAGGCCCGTCGTGACGACCACGCCGTCCAGCACCTGGCCGAGCACCAGGCCGTTGCCCCAGTACGCCAGATCGCGCCCGGCCTGGAACACGAATTGAAAGTCGCCTGGATTCCCGCCGTACGCGCCTTGGGCGCGCTGAAGGTCAAAACGGTAATATCCGCGGTCCAAATCCCCGTCGACCGGCTCGTCGCCCCGGCCGTCGAAGCTGTCGCCGTCTTTGAAATCCCGCCAGCCGAACCGGCCGCGGGCGAACAACTCGTGCGCGCCGTCGATATTGAGCCGCGCGTACGGGATGAAATCGGTTTCGCGCAGGATGTGATTCTCGCCGTCCGGGTCGTCGAGGCTGAGGTAGTTGAACGTGACGAACGCACCGTAGTCGAAAAAGTAACGCTGTCCCGGTGGGATGTCGGCGTTGACGCGCGTGCGCGTGTCGAGCTGCAACTGCTGTAATTCACGAAGACGCGCCTCGCGCTGGAGCGCGTCGGCGCTGCCGGCGTTAACCTGCGCAGTCGCGACCGCCGCCGAAACCCCCAGGCCCGCCAACACACCAAGACCGACGACGCGGCTTCCCATAGCCTTCCCTTGATAACGTGGCCCCGTCCTTGCCAAAAATGTCCCGCGCGCCTGACCTGAGCCCGCAAGGCGTGGGGGCGTCATGCTAAAGCATCATCCCGGCAGCCGCAAACTTCCCTCGAACATGCGCGCGGTGGCCGTCTCACGTGCGTCGGAATCCATCAAGAAAAAAAAGCCGGCCTCCAAGAGGAGGCCGGCTTGATGAAGTCGTCAAATCGAACCGAATCACCCAGTGCCTAAGCCGGGGTGGACGCGAACAGACTTACTTTTTTTCTTCTTGGGGTTCGATGGCGGTGACCTTGACCATCTTGCCGTCCTTGTCGAGTTCGCCGTGGACGAGGACCTTGGTCGTGTGCTCTTCCTTGGCGAGGTATTCCTTGGCCAGCTTGTCGCCTTCTTCATCGAACTTGATGAACTTATCGCCGGCGTACAGGCCGTAGCCCGACTTGGCGCAGGCTTCCTTCATCGCGCAAGCCTTGGGATGCTTGGCGGCCGAGGCTTCGTCCTTCTGGCCTTCGCCGCAGGCTTTGTCGATCAGAATGCCGTCCCAGCTTTCGCCTTTCTCAGCTTTGTCTTCAGCCCTCAGGTTCGCGCCCGCGAACATCAGGCCCGAAATCGCCACCGCTGCGATCAGAAACTTGCGCATATTGAGTCTCCTTTTTCTCAAAAACCTTTGCTTCAACACCCAGAGCGAAAATGCTACCGATGTTACTTACGCAACACAACTAGCGCATCTTAAATTCCCGCAATTTACCGATCCAGAAATTCTTTCGCGGCAAGGTTGCAAGATTTCCCAATAGGAGCCTTTGAAAAACCTCGTGGCACGGGTTTCCAACCAGTGTCTTGCGTTGGAAACAGGTTGGAAACCCGTGATACGTTGTAAATCAAAGTGCTCAATATCAAAACCACAGCGCAAAAAAAGGCCGCACGTCGGAGGGAACTTGACGTGCGGCCTGGCGGAGGAGGAAACGAGGCTTGTCACGAGCCGGGGGAACAGGAATGGTCACCGACGGCTCGGATTTATGTCATCATTTTACGACGGCTTCGTGTGCGTTGTGTTCACAAACTGCAGGGATTTCATTTCTAAACACAACCCGGACCAGGAGTCGCCCGCAGACCGTCTGCGGGCGACCCTGTCCGTGGGAACCAACCGCGCTTCGTGTTACGGACGGTTACTTCGCCGCCCGCATCTGCTTGGCCTTAAAGCGAAGCCAGTGCCAGCGTGTTTTTTTCATTTTTTTGAAGTCGAATCGCCACTCTCGGCCTGATAACGCGGGTCGGGGCCCGTTGGCCCGTTTCGACCGTGCGCGCGGATTGAGCAGGCGCGCTGCTATTCGCGGAGGCATTGCGCAGCCATCATTATCGAGTGTGGGATCGCCCGGGATTTTGGCGGGTCACCGAACTGCGATCTTCCAGAGGTGGCGATCCGTGCGAATGAACAAGGCGCCATTCGTGACGGCGTACGACGCGAGGGAACGTTCGCCGAGGTCGTTCTCGGCTAACAACTCGTACTCTTTTGCCGCCTTGACCACGTAGCCGACGCCGTCTTCCGTTTGATAGTAGACGCGTCCGTCTGCGAAGACCGGCGACGCCGAGTAGTTGCCGTCGAGGCGCTCGGTCCAATGCACCTTGCCGGTGTGCACGTCGGAACAAGTGGCAATGCCGCCGTCAGAGATGAGGTACAGTTCGTCGCCGACAACAAGCGGCGACGGCGTATTCGGCCCGGCTTTGCGATTTTGCCAGGCGACGTGCGTCTTGGTGGCGTCGCCGCTTGCGCCCTCCGGGCGAATGGCGTACACGACCGGCGAATCGTACCCCGAGCTCACGACAATCAACCCGTGCGCAAAAACCGGCCGCGGAATGACGGAATACCCTTCACCATAATGCACCCGCCACAGCTCGCGTCCGTCGGCCGGGTCGTACGCGCCGACGAATCCGCTGCCGGGGCTGATCACCTGTGTTTTGTCGCCGACCTCAATCGCCAGCGGCGTCGAAACCGAGAACGGCGACCGCACCTTCGTGTTCCGCGGGGTCTTCCACTTCACGTCACCCGTCTTAGCGTCCAGCGCCGCGACGAACGGGTCGGACGCGCCGTCACAATTAAATACCAGCACGTCGCCCACCAGCGCCGGCGACCCGCCGTTGCCGTGTACCGGCGGGAACTTCAGCGACTCCTGTTTCCAAAGCACTTTGCCCGCCAGATCGAGCGCGGCGGTGCCGAGGTAGCCGAAATGCACGTACAGCCGGTCGCCAGTCACGATCGGCGTCGCGCTGGCGGGGGAGTTTTTCTTGTGGATCGTCCCGACCTGCGCCGCCTCCCGCCGGAACACCTCCACGTCCCAAAGCACTTTGCCGCCGTCGGCGTCCAAGCAGAGCGCCCGCAACGAAGTCGCCCCGCCGCTGGCTTCCACCGCAGTGGTGAGATACAACTTCCCCTCCGCCAGCACCGGCGACGACCACCCCTTGCCCGGCACCTCAACTTTCCAAGCGACGTTCTTCTCCGCGTCCCACTCCACCGGCACCCCGGTCGCGGCCGACAACCCCTGCCCCGTCGGCCCGCGAAACTGCGGCCAGTCCTCGGCGGGCGCCCGTTCACTGACCCCGATGACGAGAACTGTGCAGAGAATCGCACTGTGAAGTGTGGACATAGGCACGCTCTTGTACCCACAGAAGCGCATGGCGTGGAATACCTCCTGTTGAAAATAAGGAAAAAGGGTTCGGTGTGTACGATGTCCCCATCTCCTCCCTTCCCTCACGGCCCTTAAAAAAATCGGGCCGCCGTGTTGCCACGGCGGCCCGAGAAGGCGATCCAATTTGCAGCCGGCATAGGTTAATACCCCCTGATTTGCTGCAATTGCCTCCGGCCATTCCGCTTCAATGAAAGTGCCCACAGCTATATCTGTTTTGAGCCGGGAATGCCGCAAATTCGATAAAACACCATATGCCATCCCCCTTGGGCCAACGAATGCAAGCCGCCAGGGCGTCTGCTGTGACATATCGCCATAAAATCAGATCCCCATTGAATAGATAAGGTTCACCATTTGGTTGCCCCATCCTGCTCCCGGGGACGCGATCCTGAAGCCCGTACCCGGGCTTGTAGTTGTAAAAAAGCCAGTGGCCCGTGCCACTGACGTAGGTGGGGGTCCCTGTGTCAATCATTGGCAAAGGGCCAATATACCCGTCCTCAGCCGGCGTATTTTCATGGTAATTGTGCCACGGAAAAATGTAGTCGTTGACCGCGCACGCATAGGTTGTCCGCAATTTATACCGGCTGTCGGTTCCATAGCCGGTGTATCCACTGTTGCTGGTGCATCCGGCCGAGATACTCGGGGAATACTGCTCAATGTTTGATTTCAACACCCAGCCGCAGTTGGACTGGGTATAAGCAACATTATTATAACCAAAGTAACTGTTGCCTAGATCCTGAGTGCCTCTTCTTACGAAGCGGTCGGCATTCGAATAAATCATGTTGCCGAGAACAAATCCGCTCGGGTTCATTCGAATCGTGGCAGTGTTATAGGTGGGTTTAACCCTATAAGTAGGCTGCGCTAAAACCTCCGGCGTGAACACCGAGCTTAAAATCACGGCGGCGCCGATGACGGGCCATAATGAGTTTCGCATTGATATGATTCCTTCGGGCAAAGCGCCCAAAATAATGAAGTGAGACGTCGAGAATCAGAACTACTATTGATGAGAAAGACTGGCCAACAGCCGACTTCCCTCCTTTCGTGGGTCGTCTCATCGCCTTTTCAACAAATGCCGAACTTGGCAAGCACCAGACGTTCGCGAGGGCTTATGCGCCCAATCAAATACTTTTGGATATTTATAGTATACTAAAGTATCCTATCTGCCGGCATCGTCGCCGTGCAACAGAAAATAAAAAAAACTTCGCGATACCTCGGCGACGGTGAATTCGCAGGCTGTTCGCAAACTTGTCACGATTTGCAGAGGACAGGTAGGTTTGTTCTGCGCTGGGTTCGGGTGTCGACGTCGCGTGAACGCCGCTTGCGGTTTCGCACGCCTACAAGCTCGCGGCGGTCTGCCAAACCGCAAGCGGCCGACCGGCTGGATCTGTCATCCGATTCTTTTCACCGATTGTTGTCGTACCGCGTCGCGACCCAATACGTCCCGCACGGCTCATCGCCGTTCGCTCCGCCGGCTGGTGTGTATCGCATGCGCGTGGCGGGCCGCGGCGGCTGTATACTTTACTGCCGGTCGAGCGTCGCGCGTGCGCCGTCGCGGCCGCTCAGGCACTCCGTTCAGCGGCACCATCATCCGTTCCAATCGTGGACGAGGATCGAGCACACAGAAAGTCCTACAAGTCTGTCGGCGCGGTGCCGGCCATTGAACGTCGGTCATTATTCAGCGGAGGACGGTATGCGACGCCTGCTCTTACCCGTGCTATGCATGATGCTCGCCGTTGCCGCAGCGCAGGGTGCGCCCGGCGACGACGCGGCGGATGCCTTTCGCAAGTACGTTGCCGCGATCCGTGCTGGTTCCGTTGACGACGCGTTGAAGCTCGTGGAATCGGTTCCTGAATCCTCCAAGCCCCTCTTGCGAGCGAGCGTGGAAGGCACCGTCGCCGTCGAGAAGGTCAAGACGGAAATGGCCAAGCAGATGGGCCCCGTGAAGCATGACGAAGAAGGCTGGAACATGGGACAGCAACCAGATGACATTTTGAAGACGCTGCACGGCATCGCCGATGGCGATGGCGTGAAACTCGTCGCCAGGGATCCCGCGGATCCAAATGCAGAATTCGACGTTGGTTTAGCGGTGCGCGGCGAGGACAAATGGCTGGTCGCCGCCGCGACGGCAATCGGGATCGATCCGACGTCGAAGTTCGTCGAGCCGCCGGCGGACGAGCGCGAGCGACTCTTGAAACTTGCCAATCTAACGACGTCGGCAGCGAAGATTGTACTCGCGCGGCTGCAAAAGAAAGAGTTCAAGTCTCCCGGCGAAGTGCAGAATGCACTCATTCAGGAGCTGATGCGCGCGGGCAGCAAGTGACGGCGCACGGGCCGCTGAGTAACCCGCCGCTGCACTGGATCGCGTTCGCGGAACGGGTACTGTGGTTCCAATGGTCGTCGGCGCGGCCGTGGCCAGTGAACGGCATTACGTTATACAGCGGGAGATGGCGCGCGACATGGCATTCGATTGCGACGAGTACGACTACGGGGCCGTTTGGCGCTCCACGATGACGGACCAAGAGTTCGCGGAGTGCGCGCGTCGGCCGGACGAATGGATTAGCGCTGCGCGGCAGTTGCGCGTTAGCGCCTACGTGCTCAAGTCTCAGAACTCGAGATGGGGCGTCGCGAGAATCAAAGCGGAGTCGGAAGCATCGCACGTGAACTTGCTTTTCAATTCGCTGTTTCTCGCGAGTTTGAGCTTGGAGAACGTTCTAAAGGCGGTATTACTCGTCCGGAGGCCTGAGCTGGCGGCAGGCGGAAGGCTCTCATTCCGAGATCAGGGCGGTCAAAGTTGGGGGCATGATCTTGTGCGCGTTGCGAGCGAAGCGACGTTTCAGTTGGAGCGAGACGAACTCGATTTCCTTCGCGTGAGCTGTAATCCGTGTCTCGTCACCTTTGGCCGTTATCCAATGGCGGTGTCGAAGGCGAACGCACCCGGCAGGTGGCACTTTCACACCGGTGCGTTCCGATATTTCGAGAGCATCTTTGTGCGGGCAGCGCAGACCGCGCTTCGAGAGGGGCGTAACGCGGCTACGGCAGAGCGCGTTACTGAGCTTGAACGGCTGGCGGTGGAAATCAGCACTGATGTTCCAGAGTCCATCATGTTTGGCTAAGCGGCGGCGGTCCGGCC
>JBKJRK010000088.1:0-3235 GCA_046593135.1 Tepidisphaeraceae bacterium
GGACCAGACCAAGCCCGGCTTCCCCGACAACTACCCCGTCAGCAACGGCTTCCGCCTCACGAAGGTCGAAGATCTCGCCCACACCGCGATCATCGCCAACTACGACCGCGGCCTGGAGGCAATCGCCGTCGCCGAGATGTTCGACGGCAAGGGCTCGGTCCTGATGACCAGCTTCAACCTCGTGCCCCGCGCCGGCAAAGACCCCGTCGCCGATCGCGTCCTGCTGAATCTCGTCAACTACAGTGCGAGCACGGGCCCGCGGGAGGTTTTGCCGCTGATCGAATCGCCGATCGTCTGGGGCAAGTATCCGACCGAGCGCGGCGTCGTCGTCGAACCGATCGGCGGACTGGTCGTCAACTGCCGCTGGCAGGTTCCGCCCACGGCGCCGGACGCCAAGCCGCTGCCAGACAACGAAGGCGCCTGGAACACGCGCCCCGGCGACGGCTTCCTTCCGCACGGCCGGCGCGTGTTCGGGCCGTGGACGTATACCAACGCCACCGGCATTCGCGACCTGAGCGACCCCGCCCAAGCCGCGATTTACGAGAAACAGAAGACCGGCGAAGCGGGCACCGCGGCGATCAACCCACCGGCGACGGAGTTGGACGACGTCGACAACGCGCCGGCAACAAAACAGAGCAAAACCTCGCCGACCGGCACCGGTCAATTCTGGGCACGCATCCCTGCCGGCCGGCAGTGGGTCGTGACCAAGGTTGAGAACACCGGCGACAAGCCGGCGAAGATAGAAGTACAGGTCAACGGCGGCAAGGCGAAGTCGATTGAGGTGCCAGCGAAACAGTCGGCGACCGTAAGAGCTCCGATCGAAGGCGGCGCGACGGACGTGAACGTGAAGTTTGTCGCCGACAAGACACTCGTGTTGTTGGAAACGTCGTTCGAGTAAGTTGCCGTGGCGCGGGCGTCTCGCCCGCGTCCTTTACTGGCGAAACGCGGGCTCTGGCGCCCGCGCCACGAATTATGCAAATCACCCGTATTCTCCTCGTAATTCTCATCGCGATGACCGCTGTCTCCGCCGCGCCGGGCCAGCAGGTCGACGTGGCGAACAATCAGCCCTTTGACATTCGAATGCCTTTGACCCTGCGCGGGGTCAAGCTCGCCGGCCAGCCGTCGCCGCTCGCCCAGCCGGCGGGAGACGATCTCATCGTCCTTGTCGACGTCCCGGCGTCAAAATCGCGCAAGCTGACGTTGGACGGCGGCAAGCAAGACGCGGCTAAGTCGGACGCGGCGACGCGGGTCGAACTGACGCCCGCCGACGACGGGGTCGCCGTTACGGTCGCTGGGCGGGACATGGGCCGGCTGAGCTGGGGCGTCGTCGTGCGCCCGGCGACGGAGCCGACAAAGGTCAAGAAGGGTGAATTTCCGCCTTCCACGCGATCGGATTTTGCCGAGACGTTCAAGCCCGTGCCGCTCGCGTTTAAGCAGACCGCGGAAGGCCCGTTGTTCGTCACATGGAGCGCCACCACCTCCGAGGGCGGCCTGAAGCTAGACGTTGAACTGCGCGCCTACCGCTCCGGCTTTCTCGACGTGAAGACGACGGCGACGAACGAATCGGCGCCGAAAACAAAAGTGTACGCCGCGGTGATCGCGCGCTGGGAGCAACCGAAGGTCGCCGGCCGGACGCTCTGCTATGACAACCGGCGGCAGGAGCTGAACGACGGGGCGTACTCACCATTTCGCGCCGGCGAAGGCCGGCAACAGTACATCCAGCGTGGCGTCGATTGGGTCAACACCCGCCTTGAAAGCGGCGCCGGTGTCGTCTGGCTCAACGACTTCTCGCCTTCGTTCACCGTTCACCGCGACGCCACCGCCAAGCTCGGCCCCCGTTGGGTCGGGGCCAATACCGCGCATCTCTCTCAGGAAGTTCAGGCGAAGGGCGGATCGCTCTACTCCATCACCGAACTCGCCCGTCCGAACATTCCCCAGTACGAGCCGCGACTGTCCGACAACGTCCTGCCCGGCCCCGACCAGCCGCAGTCGTTCACGTCGCGGCTGGCATTCGACGCCAAAGCCGTAAGCGATGACGATGCCGACAACCGGTTCGTCGGCTACGCCGGCTACAACCCGCAGGAAACCACGAAGGCCGGCGCGAAGATTTCCTTTGGCGTGCCGTTCACGCGGATGGGCACGAACTACTTCCCGTATTCCACGCTCGGCGAAAACTTCGGCAACCTCCGCATGGAGGGCATGAGCAAAGAAGGCTACTGGCCGCTCGCGCCGCAGACGGTAAAGCAGTGGCAGCTTTTCGCCGACGACGTCCGCCGGGACCTCCGCATCCTCAAGTCGATGGGCTTTGAGCTCGTCCGGATGCATCACCTGGAGCTGTTGTACGAAAAGGACAAGTCCGGTGAGTACGTCATCCCGGCGGAGAAGCGGTGGGAGTATCTCGACTTCTTCTTTAAGGAACTCGAACAGCTTCGGCTCAAAGCGTTTTTCGATGTGAAGTTGCCGCCGGCCGACGTGGCGGAGCTGGTCACCCGTTATCGAAAATTGATCGACGGAGTCGAGTACGACAACGAAGTCCTGATTTTCCAGATCTTCGATGAGGACGTGCCGACGTGGAAGGCGGTCCACGACGCCGTGAAGCAAGTCGCTCCCGACATGCCGTTTCACCTGACGGCTCATACGAACAGCGGGGCGTTTGACCGGCTCGCAAAGCTGGGCGTGAAGTTCGACCGCGTCGGCCAGCACGCTTACATGGACGGCTTAGAGCCGATCCCGAGCAGCAGGGGGTATTCGCTTTCGATGGGCAACTACGCCGCCAAGCACGGGAAAGAGCCGCTGATTACAGAATGGAATTGGCGGTTCATGACGCGGATGCCTATGGAGGATCGGGCGAAGGTATACGCCCCGATTTTCGGGAACGTCTTGGCGGCCCGGTGCATGCCGATCATGTACCAGTTCCAATTCCAGGACTCGCTGGCGATGAACCCTTCGACGCTCAAGGGCATCCGGCGGTACGAACAACTTCTGCTCAGCCGCCGGCCGAAGCCCGAGGCGATGGAAATGGTGAAGCTGATTCGACGCTACGGCGACCCGAAAGCCGCGTCGAACGTGCTGGAGACGAATTACCAGGCGATCGACTTGTCGAAGGTTCGGTCGGAGAAAGCGGTTATCAAGGTGAGCGTGACGAACCGGTCGGACGCCGACCAATCCGTGTCGGCGACCGCGGAGGGGCCGGAGACGGTGAACGTCTCGATCGCGGGCGATGCGAAATGGACGC
>JBKJRK010000141.1:0-2827 GCA_046593135.1 Tepidisphaeraceae bacterium
CGGCTCGACCAACGCCGTGCTGCACTCGGTCGCCATGGCCCGTTCCTTCGACATTGACCTCACCATCGACGACTGGCAGACGGTCAGCGACGAGACGCCGTTGCTCAGCGACTTCAAACCGAGCGGCAAATACGTGATGGAAGACCTGCACGCCATCGGCGGCGTTCCAGCAGTCATGAAGATGCTGCTCGACAAGGGAATGATCGACGGCTCGCAGAAAACCGTCACCGGTAAAACGATCGCCGAAAACCTGCGCGACCTGCCGGGCCTTTCCAAAGGACAGGCGATCGTTCACTCGTTCGACAACCCGATTAAGCGCGACGGCCACATCCGCATCCTGCGCGGCAACTTGGCGCCCGAAGGCGCCGTCGCAAAAATCACCGGCAAGGAAGGCACGCGCTTCGAAGGCCCGGCCAAAGTGTTCGATTCCGAAGAAGATATGCTCGGCGGTCTCGAGCAGGGCAAGATCACCAAGGGCGACGTGATCGTCATCCGCTACGAAGGCCCCCGCGGCGGGCCGGGCATGCCGGAAATGCTCACGCCCACCAGCGCCCTCGCCGGCTACGGCTTGCTGAACGACGTCGCCCTCATCACCGACGGCCGGTTCTCCGGCGGCAGCCACGGGTTCATCATCGGCCACGTGACCCCCGAAGCCATCGAAGGCGGCCCCATCGCCCTCGCCAAAACCGGCGACCGCATCGCGATCGACGCCGACAAGAACACGCTCGACCTGCTGGTTTCCCACGCCGAATTAGCGACCCGCCTGGCGGGTTGGAAACGCCCGCCGTACAAGGTGACGCGGGGCACGCTTTACAAGTACATCAAGAACGTCCTCAGCGCGAGCGAGGGGTGTGTGACGGACGAGTAGGTTGCACAACCTTCTCGCCCCTTCGTACACTTCGTCATCATGAGCAAACGGATCACGTACGGCGTGACGGGGGCCGCGCTGGCGATTGCCTTGGTCGCGATTCAAGTCGCTCGCGCCGCGGATCCGCCGCCCGCGCCTTCGCCCGCTAAGCTCGACGAAAAGCGACAGGCACGGATCGACCAGCTCGAAAAGTACTACGCCGACCTTTACGGCAAACCCGTCGCGGAAAAGAACCGGCTGTCCCAACTCGTCGGCCTCGTTTCGCTGTCGCGGCTGGGCGGGCAGCCGATCACGACCAAGCTGTTGTCGGTCTTGCCGGAACCGGACGTGCTCGTAGGCCAAATGGCGTGGGAAGCGCTTCACGCGCGGCAGGCGGAGTTGTCGCCGGCGGATCGGACGAAATGGCTGGCGGGCGGCGTGGACGTTGCCCGCAGGGGCGGATTTCCGGGGGCGACGATCGCGCCGCTCATCGCCGCGCTTTCTGAGCGACCCGCGGCGGAGTTCAAGGCGCTGGGCGACGTGCTGGCCCGCGTCGCGATGGAGAACGACCCGAACACGACGGACGGCAAGCCCGCGCTCGATGCCGCAAAAACCGCCGTCGCACAGTGGCGCAATCCGAAAATCATTTTGCTGCTCGTCGCGAAGGTGAAGCTCCAGCCGCAGCTTGCGGGGCGAATCTCGTACATACTGCAAGACTTGCCGGACGCGCCGGAAACAGGTGACGACCCTGCCAAAATGCAGGGCATCTGGGGCCGTTACGTCCGCGTCAACAAGCCGGCGTCCCCCGCCACGCGCCCGGCGTACGCCGGCGTGAGCGGGCTGTTCGTTAAGCCGGAAAAGATCGAAAACCCCGACGACCCGAAGTGGCGGAAGGAACTCGAACTGCCCCAGCTCGATCTCGACAGCGTCGACGTGGCGTTCTGCATTGATGCCACTTGGAGCATGATCGTGTCGAACCAGTACGTCACCTCCTACATCGAAACCCTCACCCGCCTGCTCCGCCTCATGTCCGACCAGGTTCGCGGCGGCGCCGTGTATTACCGCCACGAGACCGATGAATCGCTCATGCTGGAATGCTGCCGAATCGGCGAGCAGGCCGGCGGGTTTCGTGTCAAGACCCTTCCGTTCACACCCGACCCCAAGGCGCTGGTAACGCTGATGCGGGCGCAGAAGCTCACCGGCCGGACCGGTCACGATGGCGGGGCCTACGTCGGCGGCATCTCCGCCGCGATGAAGGGGATGGCGTGGGGCAAGAAAAGCAAGCGGATCATCGCCTGCACCGGCGACGCCGTCGCCACGCCGGGCAGCGAGAAGCCGCTGGTAGACGTGGCCGAAAAGGCGAAGGCCGACGGCTACCTCCTGCTGTTCGTCGTCCGCGACGCCAAGGCGTCCAAGTCCGTCGCCGCCGCGAGCAAAGCCGCCTCCGGCTACGAGCCGATCGTCTACGGCCCGGACATCGCAGCTCAAGCAGCGGCGGCGGCGGCGAAAAAGTCCGAACCGTCGCCGATCGAATCGTTCAAAGACACCGCCTTCGAGACGATGACCGTTCGCATCCTGGAACTCTCGCTTCCCGAAAGTTACCGCGACCGCGCCAAGCCGCTCATCGCCGCCGTGCTTCCCGTCCTGCAGGCCCAGGACGCGGCGGCGCGGGCGTCGAAAGGCATGGCGAAGTAGCGGATCGTTACACGTTACACTTTCAACCAGTGTCCGATCGTGCGACAGGGTAGGAGCGAACCTTGTGTTCGCCCTCCGTCACCGTTTACGGCAAAGTGGGCGAACACAAGGTGCGCCCCTCCATCACGTTTGCCCAGACACGCGACGAAAATGCCTGAGTCGTTTTCCCACAAACTCGGACAGGACTTCTTCCAACAATCGTCTATTGAGTTTTGCAAAAATCTTCTCGGCGCCGTCATGGTTCGACGGATCGGCTCCGACTTGCGTCGCGCGCGGATCGTGGAA
>JBKJRK010000168.1:0-3241 GCA_046593135.1 Tepidisphaeraceae bacterium
GGTGAGATGGTCGCGAACCGCCCGGGGCAGGCCGCCCACGTAATCCTGATAGGTTGCGAGGCTTGACCCGGTCAGACGGGATAGCTTGCTCGTCCAGTCCGGCGCGCCTTCCTCCACTCCGTCGCCGTGGGTGACCCACAGAATAAGGTTGCTCGACGTGCTGCCCGGATCAAACCGCAAGCCTGTGATGAGGCGATTGCTTCCACCGTTGCCGTTGCGAACGCTGTTGATGAGCGTGCCGGCGGACAGGGTTCCGTCGGGCAGGATGTCGTACCGGAAGATTTCGCCGTCGAGCGTGCCGGCGTAGAGCCGGCCGTCGGGTCCGACGGTGACGCCGCTGAACCGCTTGTTGGTCGCGGTCGGCAGCGGGACCTTGTCGAAGCCGACCGTCGTATCCGTCGTCCCGCCGGCGTCGCCGGTGGTGAACGACATCGTATAAGGCAGGAACGGCGCGCCGGTGGTATCGGTCAGACCGCCGGTGACCTCGAAGGTGTATTTTGTATTGGCCTCGAGCAGCCCGGCGGGGGTGAGGATGATCGCGTCGCCGCCGCCGGTCGTGTTGACATTGGCGGGGATGGGATTGCCACCCGCGTCGCTGCTCTTGTAAAGCTTCACGACCCCGGTGTTCAACTGCGACTCGGAAACGCCGTGGCCGTTGGGGAGGTTGAGATATGCCGCGATGAAGGCGTCGCGACGAACATCGGTTTTGTTGGGGGCGGGGTCGGTGGTGGTCACCGAAGGGCGGGAAGTCGAGGTTTCCAGCGCCGATCTGGCCGCCCTGGATAAACTCTGGTCGGCCGGTAACTGCCCGACACTGACGGTTTCGACAGTCGGTTGCATCCCCAGGCACCGCACGCAGCAGCCGCACCCGCACGCGCCACCGACGGCCGGAATGTACTGGTCAGGCGCGTAGAAGTACTCGCGCCGTTCGAGCAACTCATAAACCGTTGCCGGGAAGCCCTTGATGCTTCCCTTGAGACGGTGACTGACTCCCGGGGCCGGCGTTGGTCTTGAACGCGCCTCGCCCCGCCTTTTTACCTGCGACATAAATCGAATCCTTAAAACCCCGACCCCACGGCGATTGATATGGGCCCGAGCGGATGGGCCACCTTATCGATCACTGGAAAAACGGTCAAACCTAAAGTCACCGCGGTCGAAAAGTTATTTCCGAATCGTAAAGCATTGCGGGGAGCCGCTTTGCACGCAGCTATCGGTCGCGGCCTCTTTACAAAAAAATTGAGTCGAGATGAGAATTTGGGTAAGCACTACGCTTGAAATCGTCTACATCTGTTAACTCGCATAGTTAACCGCTCATCCCGCACCGTCGCAAGGGAGCGCAAGGCAAAGTCATATTTTTGAGGGGAGCATCACCCCAGCAAGGTCCGCGCGGTCTGGATTGCCGCGATGGTCGCTAGCGCGATAAAAAACAGCCCGGCCAATGCGAGGCCCGCGCGGGCGAACCAACCCGGCCGTAGCGGCTTAGGGAGAAGCTTGAGGTTCACGTACAGCGTGTGGAAGCAACTGATCCCCAATGCAAAGTTATAAATGTTGGTCGCGATCTTCACCACCGTGCCCGGCGAGTCGGACACCGCAAGCGTGGCCGTGCCGAACACGGCGTACCCGACCAGCACCCGGAAGTAGATCTGCCGGATCTTGTGAGTCTCCACCTCGCGCAGCCGCGGGCTGGCGGTCCAGAGCACGTCCACCCACCGGCGGATGATGCCGTCGGCGGTTTGGCACGTCGTCGGCAACAGTACGAGCAAGCCGCACAGAACCACCGCGTACCACATGACGTCCCCGGAGGTCATCCCCCAGGTGGTGGCGACATGCCCTCGGACCCCGTCGGCGGTCATCACCGCCGCCGTCCAGTCTTTCGCCGCCGTCCCCCGAGGCAGAAAGTGGACGGACAACATGCTCGGCAGCGCCACGCCGAGGAAACACGCCACCATCCACACGGCGATCTGGTCCCGCTGCACGTGCCGCATCCAGCGGCGCCAGCGCGGCAGGCTCCGTTCGTTCACGTCGAAGACCATGCCCGTGTGGGAGAGCGAGATCTCCTGCCCGCCGACGATGCTCGGGATGGCGCCGACGTGGCGGCCCATGCCCCAGCCCTGGTCGCGGGTGTAGTTGCTGATGACGGCGTTGGTCAGCCCGCCGGAGCCCGCGATCGACGCGAACGCGGCGAGCGTGGCGACGTACGTGAAGTCAATCGACGGCAGCGGGCGGCCCTGGGCCATGGCGGCGAAGACGTTGTCGGTGCTCGTCGGCCCCGTCGGGACGGTGCCGAACTGAAAGAAGCCCGTGACGATCGACCGCCAGGTTTCCCAGTCCGTCTGCGTGAACGCCAAAAATAGCAGGAAGCCGAGGACAACGACGACCTTGGCCGAAAGCACCACCTTGATCGAGTTGTAGATTTTGCCGCCAAAGACGAGCGGCACGAGGCACAGCAGGAACAGCATCACGCCCGTTACCCGGATCATTTGCGTATGCCCGAGCGAAAACCCGAAGAGGTTGAGTACGTCGCGGTCCGACGGCACGTGGCCGAGGACCGCCGTCAACAGCGGCACGGCCGCGTTTGCGGCGAGATAGGGGAAGATCGAGCCGGCGTCGAGGAACAGGTACGCGACGACCCAGAACCTCGGCCCCGGCATCGTCCGGAACTTGCCCGTGAAGATCGGCTCCCCCGTGTATAGCGCGTACCGACTGACCTCAATGTTGTAAAAGACCTGCCCCAGGATGCTGATCGTGGCGAGCCAAAGCAGTCCCGCGCCGTATCGCGCCGTGACGCTCGGCCCCAGCAGCCATTCCCCCCCGCCGATCGACGCCCCGCCCATCAGCAGCCCCGGCCCGATCAACCCGACCCAGTTTTTCCAGGTAAAGCGCGGCGCGTCGGGCAGTTCCCCCTTCGTCCACGGCGGCATCCTCCGGCTGCCCATGTGGAGCGTGCCGGAGTCGCCCGTCGGCACCGAGGACGACGCCAGCGTATCAACCGACGTTCTCGACATTCATCCTCCCGTTGCCTGCCGCCGCCCGACACCGAAGAAGCAAAACCGCCGCCATCTTTTCGTCTCCAGCCTGCATGTCAACCGAGCGCTTCGGATCAAGCCACCGAACGCGTCGAAAGCAACGCATAGATCGGCGCGCGTTTGATTGACCGTCGCCGTCTTCCCGTTTGTGTACGGGCTCGGTTTCCGATCGACGGGCGACTGGATGCCGACCTATTCAATTTCGCAGTTGGGTC